>JAIPEV010000057.1 GCA_021736965.1 Halanaerobiales bacterium
AAAAAACAGTTTAATTTAGCAATTGATAAAATTAAAGATAAGTATGGAAATAAGAGTATTAAGAGAGCAAGAGACCTTCTGGATAATTAAATAAAAGACCTTTTTTATGACAAAGTGGGGGATGCCCCATTTTTTTTTAGCTTAAAATAGTACTTTAGTACTAAAATTAATTAATATATATAAAGGATTTTTTTGATATACATAGAAATAGTATACTAAGTGGTGATTAGTGGTAGATAGTGGTATTTAAAGGGATAAGGTGATATCGATGTTAATAGGCGAATATTTACATAAAATGGATGGAAAAGGACGAGTTATTATCCCTGCAAAGTTTCGAGAAGAACTAGGAGATAACTTTGTGGCTACAAGAGGTCTAGATAGTTGTCTATTTATCTTTCCAATGAATGAATGGGAACTATTTAGTCAAAAGATAGCATCTACTCCTGTCACCAATAAAAATGCAAGATTCTTTGCTAGATTTTTTATATCAGGTGCAACAGAATCAACTTTGGATAAACAGGGAAGAATTAATATTCCTTCAAATTTAAAAGAATATGCCAAGCTAGATAAAGAGGTAGTAGTAATTGGTTTAACAAATAGAATTGAGTTATGGGCTAAAGAGAACTGGGATAGTTTCTTAAATACAGCGGAAGAATCCACAGAAGATATAGCTGCAGCAATGGAAGATCTAGGTATATAATGGGGGTATAAAATGGTAGACAGTCATATTCCTGTATTATTAGATAAAACAATTAAATATCTGAAGATAAAAAAAACTGGCACTTATCTTGATGGCACCTTAGGACGTGGTGGACACACAGCAGGAATCTTAGACAAGTTAGATGATAAGGGGCAACTTATTGCTATTGATAGAGATCTAAAGGCAATAAATGAGGTAAAAGAAAAGATAAAAAATGATAATTTAATTTTAGAACATGGTAATTATATAGATATTGATATAATTTTAGATAAATATAATATAGATTTAATTGACGGAATGATTTTTGATCTCGGGGTATCTTCACCTCAGTTAGATAATTTTGACAGAGGATTCAGTTACAAAAACAACGGCCCCCTTGATATGAGGATGAACCGAGATCAAAAATTGACCGCAGCAAAGATTGTAAATGAATATCGAAAAGAAAAGATAGAACAGATTATTAGTGATTATGGAGAAGAAAACTGGGCAGCGCGAATAGCTGAATTTATTGTGGCTTTTAGAAAGAAAAAAAAGATTGAAACAACCTTTGAATTGGTTGATATTATTAAAGCAGCTATTCCTGCATCAGCTAGAAGATCAGGAGGACATCCTGCGAGAAGGACTTTTCAAGCTTTACGGATAGCAACCAACAATGAACTTAATCAACTTGAAGAAATGATTAAAAAGGCGGTGAGTAGATTAAAAGAAAAGGGAAGGATATGCATTATTAGTTTTCATTCACTTGAAGACAGAATTGTAAAGCATAAATTCAAAGAGCTAGCAAGTAACTGTATTTGTCCTCCTGAAATTCCAGTATGTGTTTGTGATAAAGAACCTCAAATTAAAATTATAACAAAAAAGCCAGTAAGGGCTTCTGAAAAAGAAGTCCAAAATAACTATAGATCAAGAAGTGCTAAATTAAGAGTAGCGGAGAAAATTTAAGTAGGCAGGTGATAAAAATGTATAGAAACAATCAAAACTATGATAATGGACAATATGCTAAAAATACTGAAAATGACAAAAAAAACATATACATATATTTAATATTGTTAACTATCTGTGCTATAATACTATTAGTTTATATTAGTTATACATTAAAGATAAATAACTTAAGTTACAAGATAGAAAAGGTTCAAAATGAAATTCAGGTACTTGAAGATAAAAATCATAAATTAAGTATTAAAGTTTCTAACTTAAACTCATTATCTCAAATCGATGAGATAGCTAGAACTGAATTAAATATGATTGAGCCACAATCAATGCATACTTTAGTTATGCAAAGAGAAGAAATACAGTTAGCTAGTGAGCCAGAGAGGAGATTTTTTCTTAGCCAAGTTACTGAATTCTTTTCTAACTTAGGCACTGTTAGAGCATATTCACCTGAATAGGATGATTTTGAAGCTATGAATAGCACAAATAATCGTATTAAAAGAAAAAAAAGAATAAAGATCCTATTTTTTATTTTAACACTACTTTTCATTTCTCTATTAGCTAGACTAGTATGGATACAGATTGTAAATAATAATGAATACTATAACCGAGCTTTAAAGCAGAGGATGAAAGAGTTTAAGGTTATCCCTGATAGAGGTAGGATCTATGATATTAACGGCAAGGAACTGGCTGTGAGCGTAAAAAGTAAGACAGTAGTGGGTTTGCCTAAACAGATAACAAACCCTGCTCAGACAGCTAGAGAACTTGCCGATGTTTTATCTGTAGGGTATGATATATTATTTGATAGACTTACTAGGGATGCCTATGCTGTATATTTAGAAAGAATTATCTCTGATAAAAAGGCTGAAAAAATCCGTTCATTAAATTTGAAAGGTATTTCTTTTATAGATGAAAGCAAGAGGATATATCCAAAGGATGAACTTGCTGGCCATTTAATAGGTTTTACTGGTATTGATGAAAATGGCCTTGAGGGTGTGGAGTTATCTTTTGATAGATACTTAACTGGTACTCAAGGGAGATTGCTTACTGAAAGAGATGCTGTTGGTAAGATTATACCAGAAAGTATTTTAAACTATGTTCCTAAACAAGATGGTAATAATGTATATCTAACAATTAATGAAGCAATTCAACATAGTTCTCAAAGAGAGTTAACATCAGCTGTAAACCAGTATGATGCACAAGGTGGAAGTATTATAATTATGGAGCCAAAGACTGGAAATATTGTATCAATGGCTAACTACCCTAACTATAATCCAAATCAATTTTTTGAGTATGAACAAAAGTCATGGAGAAATAGAGCAATAACAGATAACTATGAACCAGGTTCAACCTTTAAAATCATAACAACTGCTTCAGCTTTAGAAGAAGGTGTTGTTAATGAAAATGATATATTTTTTGATTCAGGAGAAATTAAACTAGGAGTTGAACAGATAGAATGTTGGAAAGAGGGAGGACATGGGATAGAAAGTTTCAAAGAAGTAGTTAAAAACTCATGTAATCCTGGTTTTGTTCAGTTAGGACTTAGGATGGGAAAAGATACCTTCTATAACTATATAAATGCCTTTGGATTCGGTCAAAAAACAAACATAGATTTACCTGGAGAGGCTAAAGGAATTCTTCCTAAATATGATAATATCAATGAGATAGAAATCGCAACAATGGCATTTGGAATGGGAATTTCCGTAACTCCAATTCAACTAGTTACAGCAGTTTCAGCAATTGCTAATGATGGTGTTTTGATGAAACCAAATATCATTGATAAAATTACAGATAACCAAAAAAAAATTATAAAAGACAACTTCCCTGTAGAAATAAAAAAGGTAGTATCAAGTAATACTGCTGATCGGACTTTAAACTTATTAGAAAATGTAGTTAGTGAGGGTACTGGCTTAAATGCATTTATTGACGGATATAGAGTTGGTGGTAAAACCGGTACTGCTGAGTATTATAATGAGGATATTTATGATTCATCATTTATCGGAGTTTTCCCGGTTAATAATCCTCGTTATGTTGTCTTAGTTGTTTTATATGGAATTAGAGGGAGAACATATTTTGCAAGCCAAACTGCTGCACCATTATTTAAAAAAATAGCAAATGATTTAATAAGATACTATAAAATACCAAGAGAAGATGAAGTGACTAAAAAAGGAATTGATTCAGAAATGGAGTTAGTCAAGTTAAAGGATCTAACTCAATATTCTTTATATCAAGCAAAAGAAACTCTAAATAATGAAGGAATTAATTTTAAGGTTATTGGTGATAAAGATAGTATATTATTCCAAAATCCAGGACCAAACTCCACAGTTTATAAAAATTCAACTGTGTTTTTATTTACAGAAAGGGATCAAAAAATATTATCAAAATATAGTATACTTATTCCCGATTTCAGAGAAATGAAGGCAGAAAAAGCAAGAGAATTAGCTCAAAAAATTGGACTCAATGTTAGTTTTCAGGGGAGTAGTGGTACTGTAATTGGACAAACTGTTAAGCCTGGAGAAAGATTAAAATTAGACGATAAAATTATTTTAAAGTTAGCAAAATAGTTTACGATTAATTAATTTTAAGATAAATTATCTTTTAAAAAGATCAACTGTATGTGAAAGGAGTAGTCAATATGCGACTCAAAAAAATATTGAAAAATATTGAATATGAACTTGTCGAAGGTGATTTAAATAAAGAAGTTAATGAACTTAGATATGATTCAAGACAGGTAAAAAACAATGATCTTTTTATATGTATTCAGGGTTTTAAAACTGATGGCCATCTTTATATTAAACAAGCTATAAAAAATGGAGCTGCAGTTATTTTAATTGATCGAGATCTAAATAATTATGAGCAAAAAGCAACATATATTAAAGTTGATGATAGTAGGAAAACAATGGCTATTCTTGCTAAAAATTTTTTTAATAATCCTCTTAAAGATATTAAATTAATTGGAGTAACTGGAACTAACGGTAAAACTACTAGTACATATTTAATTAAGGAAATTCTTAATAATAGTGGATATAATACTGGTTTGATAGGTACAATAGAGATCTATGATGGAAAAAAATCACACCCTGCAACTCGGACAACCCCTGAATCTTTAGATATATATAGATATTTATCTGAGATGAGAAAAAATGATGTTAAATATGCTGTGATGGAAGTATCTTCACATGCTTTGGCTTTAAATAGAGTTGATTCAATGAAGTTTATAACAGCTGTATTTACTAACTTGACCCAAGATCATCTTGATTATCATAAAACTATAAAAGATTATGCAAAACAAAAATCTAAGCTTTTCAATAGACTTACTAAAAACGGTAAAGCAGTAATCAATAATGATGATAACTATTCGAACTTTTTTAAAAATAATACAAATAATACAACTATAACCTATGGAATAGATAATAAGGCAGATCTTAGAGCTAAAGACTTAAGTTTATCTTTAACCGGAGTTAGTTTTTTAATTAATGATTTAAAATATAAGCTAAAACTTACAGGAAAATTTAATATATATAATAGTCTTGCAGCAATTGGAGTTGCTAAAAGTCTTAATATAGACTCTGCAATTATAAAAGAAGCACTTGAAAGGGTTAAAGGAATACCAGGTCGTTATGAAACATTAGAACTAGGTCAAAAATTTAATGTTATAATCGATTATGCCCACACACCAGATGGAATGCAAAATTTAATTGATGATGTAAAAAAATTCAAACACAATAATCTAATAATTGTTTTTGGGTGTGGTGGAGATAGGGATAAAAAGAAGAGACCAATAATGGGTAAACTTGCTGTTGAGCAAGGTGATTTTGTTATACTGACTACTGATAATCCTCGTTCAGAAAAACCATTAAGTATAATTGAAGATATTAAGATTGGAATAAAAGAAAGCACAAAAGATACTCCATATATAATAGTTTTAAATAGAGAAAAGGCAATAGTTCAAGCAATTGATATGGCTCAAAAAGGTGATGTTGTGATTATCTTTGGCAAAGGACATGAAACATATCAAGTTTTTGCTGATAAAACAATTGATTTTAATGATAAAGATATTGCAAAAAGAGCGATAAAAGAAAAATTAAAGGCAAGTAAAAATGATTGAATATACAGTAGCCCAAATAGTTAAAGCAGTTCATGGTAAGTTAATATCGGGTGATTACAATCAAATTCTTAAAGGAATTTCTACAGATACAAGGAACTTAAAAGATGAAGATATTTTTATTGCTTTAAAAGGAAACAACTTTGATGCACATGATTTTTTAAATAAAAAAATACTTAAGAATCTTAAGGCAGTAATTATTGATCATGAGATTAAACATAAAGCAGAAGTTACAATTAAAGTTAATGATACGAGTGAAGCATTACAGGATTTAGCTAGATTTCATAAAAAAAACAACCCAGAGGTTAAAGTTATAGGAATAACTGGTAGCTCAGGTAAAACTTCTACAAAAGATATCCTTTATGAGATACTAAAACAAAAATATAATGTTAAGAAAAATGAAGGTAATCTTAATAACCAGATTGGTGTCCCTTTGACAATTTTTAGAATAGATGGTAGTGAGGATTATTTCATTATTGAAATGGGAATGAGTCAATTAGGAGAAATAAAACTACTGGCAGATATATCTAATCCTCGAATTGCGATTATAACTAATGTGGGTAAAGCCCATATTGAACAGTTAAATTCAGTTGAAAATATTGCGAAAGCAAAAGGAGAATTAATTCAATCTTTAAAATGTGGTGATCTGGCAGTCTTAAACTATGATAATAAGTTTAGCAAGTTATTTCACAACTTAGGTGAAGAAGGTATCAAATATAAGCACTTTGGATTTGGTGGAGGAGCAGATTATAAGATAAAAGATTATGAATTCATAGAAAAAGGAATGCAGTTTTTTTTAATATATCAAAATAAAAAATATAGACTTAACACCAATCTTTATGGAAAACATAATTTATATAATATAGCTGCTGCAGTAACAGTAGCTAATCAGTTAGATGTCAATTGGAAGCAGATAAAAAGTGGTATCAAAGAAATTAAACTATCTTCTTTGAGAAGTGATATTAGAGAGATCAAAGGAATTAAAATTATTAATGATAGTTATAATGCTAATCCCTTGTCTATGCAAAACGCCTTAAAACTATTAAAAGATATAGAGGGCAAAAGAAAGATTGCAATCTTGGGTGATATGTTAGAACTTGGCCAAATAAAAGAAGATGAGCATAGAAAAATTGGTAAATATATAGTTGAACAAAGTATTGATTTTCTTATCACCACAGGTAAATTAGCTAAATTAATAAGCAAGTCTGCTGTAGAAAATGGGATGAAAAAAGAATCTGTAAAACACTTAACGAATAAAGAAAAGATCTCAGATTATCTTTTAAAGAATATAAAAAAAGATGATGTATTATTAATTAAAGGATCCAGAGGAATGAAGATGGAAACCATTTTAAATAATTTAATTAATGATTAGGGCTGATTTTATGGAAATATATATAAAAAATTCATTAATATTTTTTTCTACATCTTTTCTTTGGGTTTTATTAACCGGAAAGTTCTTTATACATTTTTTAAAAAAAAATGATATTGGTCAAAGGATAAGAAAAGATGGGCCATCATCACATCTTAAAAAAAAGGGTATTCCAACAATGGGAGGCATCCTAATTATTGTAGGAATAATTTTACCATTACTGATAACAAAGATATGGAACTATCAAATTTTCATTTTTACCTTAGTGGTTGTTTCAACTGTATTATTGGGCCTTAGTGATGATTTAATTAAGGTGACAAAAAAAAGAGCACAAGGACTTAAAGCTCGTCAGAAAATGTTTTTTCAAGTACTAATTGCTATAATTTTGGCAATCCTTATCTATAACTTTTTACCTGAAGCAAGAATGTTATTTATTCCATTTTTTAAAACAAAGGTTGATCTTGATATATATATTATTCCAATAATAATTTTAACATTTTTAGCAACTGTTAACTCAGTTAATTTAACAGATGGATTAGATGGATTAGCAGCATCAATAACTACGGTTGTAGCTATAACACTTTTTGTTTTCATTACCATTATTAATAGAGATTTTACAACAGCTTATCTATCTATAAGTACAGCAGGGGCTTGTTTGGGTTTTTTATGGTATAACTCTAAACCAGCTTCAGTATTTATGGGTGATCTGGGTTCATTATCACTAGGAGCAGTAATTACCGTTCTTTTTTCCTTTGAAGGCCTTGAGATTTTATTAATATTTGTTGGTGGTATTTTTGTAATAGAGGCTCTATCAGTTATTTTTCAAGTTGTATATTTTAAGTATTTTAAAGGTAAAAGATTATTTTTAATGGCTCCTATCCATCATCATTATGAACTAAAGGGTTACAGTGAAGCTAAGATTGTCTATAGATTTACTTTATTATCTATACTTTTTTCCATATTTAGTATTATGATTTCAATATAAGGTGATAATATGTCAAATTATAAAGATAAGACAGTAGCTGTTATGGGGTTAAGTGAAAGAACCGGATTAGCAGTTATAGAAAAAATGATTGAATTGGGTGCAGATATTATTGTATCTGATATAAAAGAAGCTAAAGAGCTTAAATCAGAGCTTTCTGTTTTGAGAAAGTATGATGATATTAGTTATGATTTGGGTGGTCATACAGAGCAAATTCTAAAAGCAGATATGATTGTAATAAGTCCAGGGGTACCTCATGATCTTGATATTTTAATTAAAGCTGAAAAGGAGGGTATTGAAGTAATCAGTGAGGTAGAATTAGCTTATCGATTAACTGAAGCTAAGATTATAGGAGTTACCGGAACAAATGGAAAGACCACAGTTACTTCATTAATAGGACATATCTTAAAAAACTCTTTAGAAACTAAAGTTAGAATAGGAGGCAATATAGGATTTCCATTAATTAGTACAGTTGATGGACTAACAAGTAAGGACTGGTTAGTTGCCGAGCTCAGTTCATTTCAATTAGAAAAAATAAGGAAATTCAGACCAAATATAGCCATTATGATTAACTTTTCACCTGATCATTTAGACCGTCATAAAACGGTTAAAAAGTACTGGAATGCTAAATATAATATCTTTATAAACCAAAAAAAAGATGATATTGTGATTTTAAACATTGATGATAAATACATAAAAGATAAACTAAATAATATAAAAGCTAAAAGATATGAGATCAGTAAGAAACAGGTTGTAGAAAATGGTATTTTTTATAGTCAAGATCATATTTATGAAGTAAAAGATGGTAAAAAAGTTAAAGTTATCAAAACATCTGATATACCTTTAATTGGTACTCATAATATTTTAAATACATCTATTGCAGTACAAACTGCAAAGTTATTTTCTATAGATAATGAAATAATAAAAAAATATGTAAAAAGTTATAAAGCCTTTGCACATCGGCTTGAGATTATTGAAGATAAAGATTATACTATAATTGATGATTCAAAAGCCACAAACCCTCATGCCACTATAAATGCCTTACGCTCTATAGAAAAACCTATAGTTTTAATTCTTGGTGGACAAG
>JAIPEV010000058.1 GCA_021736965.1 Halanaerobiales bacterium
GATTTGATTGTAACCACGCCGTTGATTATTGTTATATTAATTATAGCAAATTATAGAAAATATAACAGGAAATATATATTAGGCAATAGTCCTTTATACGCTAATATAGTTAGACTTTATTGCAAAACTATTTACTTATTTTCTTTTTTTATATTTATTTTCTGTTAGGAATTCATCTAATGTTTGTTGTATTTGCTTTCTAAAATATTTTAGATTAGTATCTTTATATTTGTTGCTATTAGAAATCAAAATAAGTTCAATAAAATTACGTAAGTTTTTTATATCATTATCATTCCTCATATATATGGTTCTTCTCCATATCCGTTGGTGAAATCTAAATAAAAAAGAAGGACATAAGCTTAAAGACCTCTAATATTTAATTATCTACAATAAATATAAGAGGAGGTCTTCACTCATGTCCAATTTTAGTATATCATCTTTACTGTCCTTTCGTCGAGTAAAAATTGATAGTTTCGATCAAATTATTGATGGTAAAAAAGGTTTAGCTGTTTTTACTACTGTTGAACCCGATCAAAGATTTAAACCTATCTGTTATGTATGTGGTTCTAAAGCTGATGGTATTCATTCTTGGCACCATAGATCATTACGCGATTTAAACTTTGGGAGTAATCTAAGTTTATCAACTTTAAGTATCGGAAAATCCACTGTCCTTATTGTGGCCAAATTAAGGTGAAGAATTTAGAAATTACATCAGCTGGTGGTCCTAATGTAACTGATAGAATGGCCCGTTATATATTATATACATGAGCTCTGCTCATTAATGCCCATAGATCAGGTTGCTAACCACTTACAACCTTGATTGAAAAACGGTTAAAGTAATAGATAAAAAATTCTTAAAAGAAAAATATGGTGATACTGACTATACAAATTCCGGTTATATTGCTATTGATGAAGTTTCCATTGGTAAATACCATAAATATATGACAGTTGTATTAGATTTCATTACCGGCCGCGTTATTTGGGTCGGTAAAGATAGACAGGCTAATACATTAGATAAATTTTTTCAAGATATGCCCAAAAAGATCTTTCAAATATCAAAGTAGTAACCATGGACATGTGGGGCCCTTATATCAAAGCTATAAAGAAATGGTGTCCACATGCAGTAATTGTTTTTGATAAGTTTCATATTATTGCTAACTTCAATAAGGTAATAGATCAGGTTCGTAGAGATGAACAAAGTCGTAATGATCTAAGTAAAGAAAAAACCCGTACTTTAAAACATAGTCGTTGGATCTTACTTAAAAATTGGGATAATCTAAGAGAAAAAGAAAATCTTTATAAAGTTTACATCCTTAAAGATGAGCTCAAGTTAATCTGGAATACTAAAAATTCCAAAGATATGAAAAAAGCCCTAGACAATTAATGTTTGTTAGCATTAGAATCAAAACTTAAACCAGTAATGAAATTTGTATCTACTTTACAGAAGTACAAATATGGAATTATTACTTATGGTGATTGTCCACTTCATACCTCTAAATTAGAAGGAACAAACAATAAGATCAAAGAGATTAAAAGAAGAGCCTATGGTTATCATGATATAGATTACTTTAAGTTAAAGATTCATCAGGCTTTTCTTAGTTTATGACCAACTAATTTGGAGAAGAACCTATATTTTTTAAAAAAGAAACAGACTTATATATATTTTTTTATTATTTATATTTATTTATTTTGAGACTATTAAATCCGTCATCAAGTTTAATAAAGGGGATTTACTAAACTGAAACCATTATTTTTATAGGTAATAAATGTGAAATAAAAAATAGCATAAGTAGAATAAAATAGCAAAGAATAGGCTTTAACAATACAAACAAAAGATTTATTATTTTAATCTAAATCTGGCAAAAAATATTTTATTATGATAGTATTTTTAATAGATTAAGATTAAAGGATGATAAACCAATGGCACTTTTTATTAACTATTACCCGATATGGAAAGAAGCTTTAATATTAGCTTGGCCTGTAATGTTTAACCATATTTTCACCACTGCTATGAGAACTACTGACATGATTTTGATGGGCTTTTTTGGACCTGCAGCAGTTACAGCTGTTGGTTTGGGGGATGTTTGGGAAAGCATCATATTAAGAATCGGACTAGGCCTAGGAACAGGCAGTATATCTCTTATCTCACAGGAAAGTGGTACAGGTACTAAAAAAGCAAAAAGAAATTCAGATGAAATAATTAGTCAGGTTATCTTTGCTAGTATTATTATTAGTATTCCATTTATGATTATTGGGTGGGTAATTCCAGATAAATTAATAGCTTTATTGGGAGCTGCTCCTGAAGTGATAAAATTAGGTGGGCAGTATCTTATGATTATCTTTTCTGCAGCACCCTTTAGAATAATTTCAATAATATCTGCTAGGGCACTCCAGGGGACTGGAGATACTAAAACACCGATGATAATTGAAATTATAGGTAATATTTTAAATATAATAATATCTGTTGTCTTAGCTTTGGGTTTAGGTCCTTTTTTAAATTATGGTGTACTTGGTGTAGGGATTGGAACATTTATTGCGAAATTAATATCAGCATCTATCTATTTTGGCTTATTTATGAGTTCGAAAAGCCAGTTTGATTTAATGATGCCTTCAAAAGACTGGGATTTAACGATCATCAGACAGCTTTTTAAGGTAAGTATGCCTAAGATATTGCAGGGAATTTACCAAAGTATAATTACATTTCCCTTTAATGCTCTTGTCTTAATGTTTGGGACTGAAGCAGCTGCAGCTTATCATATAGCGCGCAGGATTTTACAACAGTTGATTGCTCCACTTCATAGATCTTACTATACTGTAACAACAATATTAATTGGACAAAAGCTGGGAGCTGGAAAAGTAAAAGAGAGTAAAGAAATTACAAAAGCCATGCTTTGGCTTACCTTGTTTACTATAGGTTCTTTTTCTGTCATTTTATTTTTTTCAACACCATTTTTGGTAAGAATCTTTACTGATGATCTTAAAACAATAAGTTATGGGATAAGGTTTTTAAGGGCATTTAGTATTGGGATAACCATGCTTACAGTTTATGCTGTATTTGCTGGTATGTTAAATGGAGCTGGTAATACAAAGACCTCTTTATACGGTAATTTATTTAGTCAGACAATCTTTAAACTGGGTTTGAGTTATTTATTAAGTATTATATTTAATATAGGGATATTAGGTATACAGATTGCTTTAGTAGTAGACTTCACTATAAGAGCAATCTGGGTTGGTAGAAAGTACTTAAAAGGAGATTGGGTTGAAGAGGCCGGTAAGATGATTGAAGAAAGAAGAATATAAAAAAAGAGCTTTATAGCAAAGCTCATAATAAATAACTAAAGTTTTTTAAAACTTGGTTTCATCTTATCAAATACAGTATACTCTTTAAATCTAATCGATTTAAGGAGTTTTATTGTTTCTAAAAAATTATATCCTAGATGATCTGAGGTATGACTGTCAGAACCTAATGTTATAATCTTTCCTCCCAACTCTTTATATAACTTTAATATTTCTACTGTTGGCATTGGATTTTTACCATCACCTATATAGTAACCTGATGTATTTACTTCAATCCCTTTATTTTTTTTAATCAGTTCTTTAAGTATTTCTTCAATTAAGTTATTGGCCTTATCATTTTCCATTAAGTTAGGTATATAGTCAAAATCACCATATCTTCTTATAATATCAAAATGACCAATCACAGAGTAATTATCATAATTTTTTACAACTTGATATACTTCCTTTAAGTAACCGAGATATGCTTCCCATTGATTATAATCTTTAAAGTAATCCCCATTATATAAATCTTTTTGTTCAATGGTATGAAAAGAACCAATAATAAAGTCGAAATCATCATTTAAAAAAGCATCACATTGATCAAAGATATGAGGCTGTAGACCAATTTCTACACCTTTTATTATTTTTAGTTTAGTTTGATATTTATTTTGATATCTTTTTAAATCCTTAAGGTAAGAATCTTTATCAAGTAAAAACTGGATACTTTTTTCTTTATAATCTATATCATGATGATCAGTTATGGCTATTTCAGATATATTTTTTCCAACTGCTTTTTTACATATTTGATCTAATGATGTTTCACAATCAGATGAGTACTTTGAATGTATGTGGTAATCATAGTACAATTTTTATCACTCCTGTTAAAAATAATTATTTTTACTATTATAACATTAATCGATAATAATTAAAACAAAGTTGGAAAAATTAATATTTTGTTCGATAATCATATTAATAGTAACAAAAATAAAAGATATTTACTTGACTTTTGTACTTTTAATATAAGATAATAATAATTAAATATAGACTCACTTATAAATATAAATACTTATTAAATTTAGATATAGATAGTTTCTATGTTGAAAAAAGGGGGAAAAACATGAATGCTTTTGTAGAAGGTGTTAGAGATATATTGCCAGCCGAACTAAGAAGAAGAAGAGTTATATATAAAAGAATTAGAAAGACCTTTAGAAATGCTGACTATAGAGAGGTTATAACCCCCACCCTAGAATCATTGGAACTTTACAGTGGGATTGAGGGCTTATTAGATAAGAGTGAGATGTTTAAGGTTGTTGATGAAAACGGTCAGATACTTGTCTTAAGACCTGATGTTACAATGCCAATTGCGAGATTAGCAGCTACCAGGTTTAAAAAAACTCCAAGACCTCTTAAATTTTCATATCTGACAACTGCCTATCAATCCAAGAACAGCCAGAGTTTAAATTTAAAAGAAAAGACTCAAGCTGGTGTTGAATTAATTGGTGGTGACAGTCTTTACTATGATGTTGAGATGATTGCACTATTAATTAAATCAATGAAAGCTGTCCAGATCAAAGAACCTTTAATTGATATCGGGCATGCTGACTTAATTAATAAGGTTATGAGAACTTTAAATATAGATTTAATTATTAAAAATAAATTACTTGATCTAATCTCAGAAAAAAACAAGGTAGAGTTAAAACAGTATCTTAAAGAATTAAATATCAGTGAACAAGATAAAACTATATTATTAAAGTTAATTAGTCTTTTTGGTAGGCCAAAAAAAGTCTTATCTGAGCTTAATGAAATCTCATTTTCTCTTGAAGTAAAAAAAGTTATTAAACAGTTAGAGAAGTTTTTTATGATATTAAAAGAGCTCGATTTAATTAACAAGATCACCTTTGATCCAATGTTAATCTCAAGACATGGTTACTATACAGGTTTGATATTTAAAGGATATGCAGGTGATCATAATATATTGATTGCAAGTGGTGGCAGGTATGATAATCTTACTGAAAAGTTTGGCAAAGGGGAGCCAGCTGTTGGCTTTGCATTAGAGGTTGAAAATATTTTAGAGTATCTTAATCTAACAGACTATAGTTTTAAAAGAAAAAAACAGAGAATTATTATAAACTATGAAGAAAATCATAGATACAAAGAAGCCCATCGTCTTGCAGAATTTTTAAGAAAACAGGGTTTTATTGTTGAGATTTTTGAAGAGCTTAAAGATGATGATTACATTGAGTTTCAGGGTTTAGACCTTCAAATCTTATTATGTAAAAGCAGAATAAGTATAAAAAACATATCAGATCACAATACTAATCAGATTGAGTATGAATCTTTAGAAAACAAAGTACTTAATAAAATATTAGATAAAATAGAGGAGATAAACCGATGAATGAAATAAGAATAGCAATGGCTAAGGGAAGACTTGCAAGTCAAGCTGTTAAATTATTTATAGAGGCAGGTATAAATATTTCTGAAAAACTTTTAAATTCAAGGAAGTTAATATTTAAGGTTTTAGATGAAAATATTGAAATTATTTTAGTAAAGCCGGCTGATGTGCCAATTTATGTAGAGTATGGTACTGCGGATTTAGGTATTGTTGGTAAAGATACAATCCTTGAGGAAAATAGAGATCTTTATGAAGTACTAGATTTAGGGTTTGGAAAATGCAGATTTGCTCTGGCAGGTTTACCTCAACAAAAAAAATCTCTACTACAGAGAAAAGTAGCTACCAAATATCCTGACTTTACAAGAAGATATTTTAAAAGTAAAGGAGAACCGGTTGAGATAATTAAGTTGAATGGTTCTATTGAACTTGCTCCTTTAACAGGATTAGCTGATACTATTTTAGATATTGTCCAAACAGGAAGAACCTTAAAAGAAAATGGTCTAGTAGTTTATGAAGAGATTAAAGATCTAAGTGCTAGATTAATTGTAAATAAGGTTAGTATGAAAACCAGTCAAACAGAAATAAGTAAGATTATTAAAGCTCTAGAAAAAGCAGTAAATGGAGGTTAAGACTGTGCTAAAAGAAATAGATTTAGATAAAGGTAGTTTTGATCAGATCGATAAACTTATAAGATCAAGATCTGAGAGAGATATAAACAAATACAAAGAGATAGTTCAAGAAATATTAAGTGAAGTAAAATCCAACAAAGATCAAGCTGTTTTTAGATATACCGAAAAGTTTGATGGTTTTAAGTTAAGTAATCAAAATATTGAAGTGAAAAATAAAGAGATTAAAGCAGCACTTAATCAGGTAGATAGTTCTTTTTTAAAGTCATTAAAAAAGGCTGCTTTAAATATTAAAGAGTTTCACTTAGAACAAAAGGATCATTCCTGGCAGAAAGTTGATAGTGATGGTAAAATAACAGGTCAGATTTGTAGACCTTTACAAAAAGCAGGCATATATGTTCCAGGGGGACGTGCATCCTATCCTTCATCTGTTTTAATGACAGCAATACCTGCTAAAATAGCTGGAGTAGGACAGATTATTATGGTTACACCACCTGATAAAAGGGGAAATGTGGATTCTAAGATATTAGCAGCTGCAGAGATTACAGGTGTTGATAGGATTTTTAAGATTGGAGGGGCTCAAGCAATTGCTGCTTTAGGATATGGAACTGAAACCATACCAGCTGTAGATATAATAGTTGGACCTGGTAATAGATATGTTACCATTGCTAAACAACTCGTTTTTGGCCAGGTGAAGATAGATATGACAGCCGGGCCAAGTGAGATAATGATTCTTGCAGATCAAACAGCAGACCCAGAATATATTGCAGCTGATTTAATGAGTCAGGCCGAACATGATCCATTAGCTTCTTCAATATTAGTGACAGATTCAAAAAAGTTAGCTCAAAATGTAAAAATTGAAATTAATAAACAAGTCAAGGAATTAACTACTAAAGACACTATTTTAAAGTCTTTTAAAAACTATGGATTAATAGTTCATATTCGAGATTTAAAACAGGGGATTAGTTTGATAAACAAAGTAGCTCCTGAACATTTAGAACTATCGATAAAAAACCCATTTGATCTGTTAGGTTTAGTAAAAAATTCTGGTTCAATATTTTTAGGTAGTTATTCTCCTGAACCTATAGGTGATTATTATGCTGGTCCAAACCATGTTTTACCAACAGCTGGAACAGCTAGATTTTTTTCACCTCTATCTGTTAGAGATTTTGTTAAGTTTTCCAGTTATATTTACTATAATAAAAAGGCTTTTATAAAAGCTGCGGATCATGTAATAGAACTTGCTGAAGGGGAAGGCTTAACAGCTCATGCAAATTCAATTAAAGTAAGGAAAAAAGTTTTGGCTGGTGAAGCAAATGAAAGTTGAAATCAATGAACTAATTAGACCTGAGCTTAAAAAAATAAAATCGTATCAAAAGGAAGATAAAGAAAAACAGTATAAAATTGATCTCTCCGGTAATGAATCCCCTTTTGATTTACCTATAGAAATTAAAAGAGAGATAACAGAGCAGATTATAAAGAAACCTTTAAATACATATCCGAACTTATATACTGAAAATTTAAGATGCAGTATTGTTAATTATCTTGATTTAGATCTTAACTGTAACCAGATCATAGTTGGTAATGGTTCAGATGATGTCTTAGATATGTTAACAGATACTTTTATTAAACAAGGTGACTTTGTTTTAGCTTTAGCTCCTACCTTTTCAATGTATAAGTTTTTTACAGTACTTTCAGGAGGGAACTATTATAATATACCCTTAACTAAAAATACTGTCACTTTCAAAAAGATAAAACATAAGATTGATACTTTAAATCCTAAGATGATATTTTTATGTTCACCTAATAATCCTACCGGTGAAATGATAGATCAAGAGATAATCTTAAGGCTTGCAGAATCTTATAAAGGAATACTGGTTATTGATGAGGCATATGCTGATTTTTCTAATACTTCGGTTATAAGACATGTAAATCAACATACTAACTTAGCAGTGACTAGAACTTTTTCAAAGGCTTTCGGGTTAGCAGGGATAAGGTTAGGCTATCTAGTAGGTAGCAAGGAACTTATTGAACAGGTTAATAGAGTATTAAAACCATATAATATAAATTCAATCACTTCTATGATTGGTAGAATAATACTCAAGAAAAATAAGTTAATAGAAGATAGAATTTCTAAGATTATTAAAGAAAGAGAGAAGATGCTTAATATATTTTCTCTAAATAAAAACTGGGATGTTTATCCTTCCTCAGCAAACTTTATTTATATTAAAGGTGAGGACATATTTAATTTTGCTAAACTGCTTAATCAAAACAGTATTAAGATCAGGATATTTAAAAAACCGAAAGCAATTAGAATTACTATTGGGAAACCTAAAGATAATAAGCTTGTTGTGGATCTATTTAAAGATTTCAAGGGAGGTAAAGAAGATGAATAAAAGAAGAATGTCATCTTATAGTCGAAAGACAAATGAAACTGAAGTAAGTGTTGAATTAGACTTAAATGGTAATGGAAGTACTGAGATAGATACAAAGATTAATTTTTTTAATCATATGTTAAAACAACTGGGTAAACATAGTGGTTTTGATCTTAAAGTTACAGCTATTGGAGATCTAAAAACAGATGACCATCATACAGTAGAAGATATAGGTATTACCTTAGGTGAAAGTTTTAATCAGGCTTTAGGAGATAAAAAAGGGATTGTTCGTTTTGCAGATACAATTATCCCTTGTGCTGAATCTTTAGTGAGGGTAGTTATTGATATTAGTGGTAGGCCTTATCTTAACTCTAACTTAAAG
>JAIPEV010000059.1 GCA_021736965.1 Halanaerobiales bacterium
ACAATTAACTATTATAGCTAATAATTTGATGGTAACTACGTAAGTTGTAGATTTATTTTTACTATAATAAATCATTTGTTTTTGGATTAACATTTGGAATAAAACTAATGGAAAGGGAAAAAAAGAGGCTCAAGACAGATGTGATACTTTAATCGGAAAATACAAGGGTACAAAAGAAATTCTAAATGATAAAAAAGATCATGAAAAAAACACTTAAATATAATAAAAGAAAAGAAATTAAATTTAATTGGATCAGTACTTTTAAGTCTAAATGATGCCTTAGTTGAACTAACAGGCTCTTTAGCAGGTTGGAGTTTTGCTCTTAAAAACACAAGGTTAATTGCTTTAAAAGGTCTTATTATGGGAATCACGGCATCACTTTCAATAGCAGCTTTAAAGTATTTAGCTAAAAAAACTGAACTTAAACAAAAAGTAGCTCTAAAATCATCACTTTACACTTAAATTATCTATGTTATAATTGTAATTTATAAACATTATTTAATCTAATGAGGAGTTCTTATTATGAAAGACTATGGTTTTAAAAAATACATCATATTTGGTGGAATTATATTATTTGTATTGATTATAATAATGCCTACCCCAGAAAATCTATCTTTAGAAGGAAAAAGAGCCTTAGCTATCTTTATTTTATGTTTGAGTCTTTGGGTCACAAATTACCTGCCTTTGGCTATAACAAGCATTTTAGGTATTGCATTAATTCCACTTTTAAATGTATTTACAGCTGTAGAAACCTTTGCTATCTTTGGTAATAGAGCGGTATTTTTTATTCTAGGTGCCTTAATTATCGCTGCCGCAATCTATAAAACAGGTATTGCAAAAAGAATATCATACTTTTTTATCTCTAAAATTAAAAATACATTCGAAAATATTATTTTAAGTATCATTATTTCTTCATATCTTTTTTCCTTAATCATGCCTGAACATGCAGTTGCAGCCATCTTATTTCCGATAGTATTTGAATTAATAAAGTCGTTAAACTTAAAACCTTTAGAAAGTAACTTTGCTAAAGCATCATTTCTGGCTCTAGCCTGGGGTGCAGTAATCGGAGGGATTACAACATATCTAGGTGGTGCTCGAAATATACTAGCTGTAGGACTACTAGAAAATAACTATGGGATTAGTATTAGTTTTTTAGATTGGATGAAATACTCAATTATTTATTCTTTACCTCTGCTAATAATTTCGTACTTTATAATAATATACTTTTTTAAATCAGATCTAGATAATCTAGAAAAGAAATTAGAAAATATAGGAGAAAAGTACAGTGATTTCGGAATGATAAGTAAAGATGAAAAAAAACTGTCATATATTTTTTCACTGATAATAATAAGCTGGATGTTTTTATCTTCGTATGTAGATATATCTGTAACTGCAATTTTAGGTGGAGTCTTGATTTTTGTTTTTAAAATTGTAAACTGGGAAGACATAGAAAGTTATATCAGCTGGGGAATTATCTTAATGTATGGTGGGGCAATTGTAATAGCAACAGCATTGACTAGAACCGGAGCAGCTGAATGGCTCTCTAATTATATTTTTAAATTCATACCGCATTCTACCTTACTTATTTTAATTGTGATTATTATAATTACTAAATTCTTAACAGAAGGAGTCAGTAATGTTGCAGCAGTTGCTATTGTCTTGCCAATCGCTTTTAGTATGGGTAATGTATTAGAACTAAATCCGATAATAATTACATATCTTGTCGCATTAACGGGTGGTCTAGCTTTCTGTCTACCAATGGGAGCTCCACCTAATGCAATAGCTTTTTCATCAGGTTATCTTGAATTAGATGAGGTAATAAAAGTTGGTCTTATTTTGAATTTGATTTCAATCATTTTATTATATATAATTGCTTCAAGAATATGGCCTTTGTTAGGGTTAAATTTATTTCTATAAATAGGGAATGTGATAAAAATGAAAAAAATCATGATACTTATTTTCAGTTTTGGAAATATAAAAGAGGTAATAAATGAAGTTAAAAAAGTTATAAATAAAGATACCAAAGAAATTCATCTATGCTTTTATCACAGTAAAGAAGCCCCTGAAACACTTTCTTCTTTAATGGGTGTATATCTAGGTGATAAGGTGCAAAAAGACGTAGAAAATACAATATTAAAAGAGTATTTTAGGATGAAAGAAACTACTACTGATAAGATAACTAATCTCATTAAAGATAGTGATATAAAATTAAAAGAAAAGTTATTTAAAAACAGATCCACAAAGAAGATACATAAATATATTGATAAAAACAACTTTGATTATCTAATTATTAATTATTTGGGTAATAAGTTTGTATCACAAAAAGTATTTAATAATATTAATAAAGAATTTTTAGATAACATAAACATTAAATACAGGTTAATAGAAAAAAAATAGTAATAAAAAATCTATCTATTGTATTTAACATTTAATTCATTAAAAAGGAGATAACCTATTATGACAGTTATAGTAATATTATCTTTTATTTTAATTATGATAGCATTTTATATATTTTTGTTTTCAAAAAATTCACTTATAGAAAACTTATTCTTTAATATTGTTTTTGTGATCAGCTTTAGCCTACATATACTATATTGGATTGCACATTATTTTACTGGAGAAGGGTTAAATGCTGCAGTTATATACCATATAAACTATGGCTTAGCAGGGGCTAGTTTTATAGAATATTGGAAAGTTGTGCTTTTAACAGTTCTAGCTTTTGTCATTTTGTTTATTTTATTATTCGTCTTATTGTCAGTAAATTTTAAAGAAAAGTTTAGTAAAAAAATAAAATATATAGCATTTATAGTTTTAATTCTTTCTATAATTATTAATCCCGCAACTATTGATCTATATGATGTTATCACAGAACAAAACATTGAGGTTGATTTTAATAAATACTATAAAAAACCTACAATTAATAAAATAAATCAAAGTAAAAATTTAGTATTTATTTATGCAGAAAGTTTAGAACGAACATACTTCAATCAAGAACTATTCCCTGGTTTAATAGATGGATTAAGGGATTTAAAAAGTAAAAGTCTGTATTTTACAGATATTAGGCAAATACCAGGAACAAGCTGGACGATCGGTGGTATGGTATCAAGTCAATTAGGAATCCCTTTATTTACACCAATTAATAACATGGAGATACATGAAATTAACCAACTATTACCTTCAGCAAAGGGAGTAGGAGATTTACTTTCCAATCAAGGATACTTTCTATCTTTCTATCAAGGAGCAGAATTACAGTTCCAGGGAAAGGATAAGTTTTACTCAACTCATAATTTTGATGAGATCAAGGGTCTTAAAACACTTTTAAATCAACTTGAAGATAAAAATAATATTAACAGTTGGGGGTTGTATGATGATAAGCTTTTAGATCTGGTCTATCAGAGGTTTATTCAACTTTCAGAAAGCAAGGAAAAGTTTGCACTTTTCACAATTACAATTGGTACTCATCATCCTAATGGACACATACCAAAAGACTATCGAGATATCAAATATAGTGATGGACAAAATCCCATTTTAAATGCTGTTAAGGTATCAGACATTTTAATATCAGATTTTGTAAAGAAGATACTAACAAGTAAGTATGGTAATAATACCATTATTGTGATTGCTTCAGATCATTTGGCGATGAGAAATACTGCCTTTAACTTACTTGAAGATGCAGAAAGAAGAAATATGTTTATGATTATAGAAAAGGACAGAATAGAGGAAATACAAATAGATAAAATAGGTTCTACATTAGATATTGGACCTACTATTTTAGATTTTATAGGTTATGAGGCTGAGATCGGATTAGGAAGAGACTTAATAGATCCTAAAACTTCCAGCTATGAAATTAAACAAATCCATAAAAATCTTACTGCCTGGAAAAAAGAAATCAAATCATTCTGGCAAAATAAAAAGGATTAACTACTTTATATTAGTAATTATTTTTAAAGCTTTATGGTGTAATTTGATATTCAAGGGAAAATTTGGTCCCTTTTCACCGTCTATATTTGAATGGTATTCATTATCTTTAAATCCATCTTTAATCTTTATTTCAAATTTATTATCTTGTATATATAGTAAATTTTTATTAGAAAAATGTTCTTTATTCATCAGATTAAGCAATAAAGTAGGTAACCTGTAAAGTTGATTAGTCTTTACACCTATAAAATCAAACATACCATCATTCACAGAAGCAAACTTTGCTAGATGTTGAAAACCACCAGCCCTTTTACTGTTTAAGACAAAGAACATAAAAAGATTTTCTTTAATAGTTTGATTAGAAGTTTTAATTTTAAAGGGAATAGCCTGAATCTTAGGTATTTCTTTTAAACCATTGATGTAATACGCTAATTTACCTAAAGAGTTTTTTAAATTAATATCAATATTATGAGAGATACTGGAAAATAACCCACCAACACATACATTTATAAAAAAACGGTTGTTAACTTCTCCAATATCTATCTTTTGAACATTATAATTTAATAATGTATCGAAACACCTTTCATAATGTTCTGGAATATTTAAAAAAGAAGCAAAATCATTTATTGTACCTGAAGGGATAATTCCCAATGGGATATCTATCTTTTTTTTCATCATATTATTGACGATTTCATTAACAGAACCATCACCACCAGCGATTACTATCATTTTGCAAGAATCATTAATTTTTTCTAGACCTTTATCTAGATCATTTTCTTTCATACTTCTATAAATATCTACATTGTAACCTGCAGACTGAAATTTCTTTAAAAAACTGTCCAGATAATTTGGAAAGGTCTTTGTACCAGCATAGGGATTATAGATTAACTTAGCAGTTTTCATTTTAATCCACCCACATTTTTATTATTTTATATGCTAATTATAAATTATATTAAAAAAATACTCAAATTAAAAAGGGGAAAATTTATGCTTTATTTGATAATTATTATAACAATTGGATATCTTAGTTATAAGTTAATTGACTATCACACCCATGATATTGAAATTAATAGACAAACAGTTAAAAGTAATAAGATCAATAAGGAAATAAATATACTACACCTTTCAGATCTTCATTTAGACTTTGATAAAAAATATCAAGAAAAAATTATTAAATACATTAATGGTTTAGATTATGATTTGATTTTATTTACTGGAGATTATATTAAAGAGAAAAGCAATATTATCAACTTAGATCTTTTTTTAAAAAAAATTGAAAATATTGATAATTCATATGCTGTACTTGGAAATAATGATCATAACTATGATTTAAAAAGAATTGTTGATATTTTTAATAATAACAATATAGAATTACTAATTAACAGCAGTAAACAGTTTTTATTAAAGAATAATAAAGTAAACATAATGGGAGTAGATACACCTGATTTAAAAAAAGATAACTATCAAAAATCACTCAATAATATAACTATAAAAGATAGTTTTAATATTATTTTGTCACATACTTATCATATCCTTACAAGAGATATTGATCAGGAGATAGATCTAGTATTATTAGGAGATACTCACGGAGGACAGATCGATATCCCCTATCTAAGTGAACTTTTATTAAAAAATAGATTTGATATTAAATATAAAAAAGGAAAGTATCAATTAGACACTCTTACAATTTTTGTTAATAAGGGATTGGGAACCAATATTTTACCTTTTAGAATTAACTGCAAACCTGAAATATCATTAATTACTGTAACTAGTACTGATTAATTTTTTTATAAAAATATCTATAGTAGTATTTTGATTTTTGACTTATATAAAATATAGTTTAAATTTTTAATTTCAAAATATAGGACAAACTATAAAAAAGTGGTGTAAAAATGATTGATAGAGAGTTAAAGGATATAACAAAAAAATCAGGTATAGTATTTATTGGCAAAATTATTAGTACAATTATTGGATTTTTCTTTAGTCTAATGGCTGCTAGATTTATGGGCGCAGAAGTCTATGGTAAACTTACCTATACCTTTACAATAATTATTTTGTTATCTGTTTTTACAAGATTAGGCTTAACACAAGGTCTAGTCCAATTTGTATCTAAACTAACAGAACAAAATAAAGAAGAAAGAAACAGCTTAGTAACCTTTTCTATATTTATAGTGACTTTAATATCTATTATATTTACATTTTTTCTCTATAAATATAGTAATTATGTTGCTGTTAACATCTTAAATAATAAAGATCTGTCCATATTAATAAAAATAATGAGTCCACTTATAATATTTCTCTCTTTAAATGGATTGTCTACCGGAATATATAGGGGAATAAAAACAATCAGATATAATGTCTTTGGTAGTATTTTATTTTCTTCAATAAAACTCTTATTAGTGATTATATTTGGATATATGGGCTTTAAAATATACGGATTAGCTTTAACCTATCATATTTCAATTATAATAACAGTTATTTATCTATATTATAAGATAAAGAAACTAAAACTTATTGGAAAAATTTCAAAAACATACTTTTCTTCATATATAGATATTTTAAAATTTTCTTATCCATTATTAATGTCGGGTTTATTACACTTTTTTATCAACAAAATAGATATCTTTATGATTGGATACTATTTAAGCTCAACAGATGTCGGGGTATATACAATTGCCCTAAAAGTAGGTACCCTTACAAGTTTTGTCTTGTTTTCTTTCAACACAATATTTGCACCAAATATTGCCTCATTGTATCATAATGAAAAAATGAGTAAATTAAAAAAGCTTTATCAAGTTATAACAAAATGGATATTTGCTATAAACATATTTGTTTTCTCATTGATATTGCTTTTAAGCAAGGACATTATGACAGTCTTTGGTCCTGAATTTATTATCGGTGCTACTGCCTTAATTTTAGTTGCTATTGGTCAAGTTGTAAATGCAGGAGTTGGTACTGCTGGTTCTGTAAACGTGATGACCGGATATCCAAAATCAGAGCTTTATATTAGTATTGTTGTTTTTGTCATTAATATATCTTTAAACTACATTTTAATACCTATATATGGGATAAATGGAGCAGCTATTGCATCTTTAATCTCTGTAGCAGTGATGAACTTTATGAGACTATATATTCTTTATAAAAGGTTAGATTTTTTACCCTATACTAAAGATTATTTGAAAAATATATATTCCACAATTATCAGTTTTACTATCTGTTATATTTTAGTTCCCCATATTAATACCCACTATTTTTTACGTCTACTAATTATAGGTTCTATTTTTACAGTAATCAATATTATTTCAAATTACTATTTTGGGTTTAGTAAAGAAGATAAGTTAATTTTTAAAAGTGTTCTAAATAAAATTAAAAATATATAAATGAGAATATTTATCTTAATACTAAATGGTAATAAATATTATATTTGATCTAAAATAAATAATATTTGATTAAATCTTTATTATTCTTTTAATCTAAATAAATTATCTGCTATCTATATATTTTTTTTAAACCAGTACTTATCATAAAACATTTTAATTATTTTTTTAACTTCATTTTTTGTTCATAATTTCCTTATATACTTTAAAAAAAGGAGATGAATAAAAATGATAAGATTAATAAATACCAAGATTATCTTTTATGTTTTAGTATTATTAGTTAGCAGTGTACTTTTAATTAATGGACAAAGTTTTGCAGTAACCGGTTATGGTGCTCAGGGTGTTAAAGACCAAGATGACAGTTATACACTTAAAGATATGTTAATCTATGCAATCCAAGATGAATACTTAGCAAAAACTGAATATGAAATGATTATAAATCAATTTGGTAATCAAAATCCTTTTAGTAATATTATCAAGGCTGAAGAATATCATATCTCACTTTTAATTCCTCTTTTTGAAAAATATAAGATTAATATACCTGAAGATACTTCTAAAAAATACGTAATAATCCCTGAAGATATTAATTCAGCCTTAAAAATTGGGGTTGAAGCCGAAATTGATAATATCAAGATGTATGATTTGTTTTTAGAACAAGAACTTCCTCAAGATATAAAGGAAATATTTGAAATCTTAAAAAGAGGATCAGAAAATCATTTAAAAGCTTTTAATAATGGTCTTAATCGTAATATGGGACGAGGACAAGGATATAAAAATAATAATTAAAAATATTAATCTAAAAAGTTAATAATCCAAGAACAAAATGATGGGGTAAATTAATCCCATCATTTTTTATTATCTAATAACCATTGATATTGTAAGAAGTTACAGATATAATAAATATAAACAGTTTAAAAATATCTAAAAATTGAGGTAATTCAAAATGGCTAAAAATGAATTTTTAGAAGTTAAAGATATACTAGCAAAATCTAGAAAGTTTAAACAGGAGAGAAAATATTTTCAAGCAAAATCACTATTACAAGATACCTTGCAAAAGTATCCTGATAATAAATACCTAAAATCAAGTCTAGCAGACCTATTAAGTAGAAGAGGAGAATTAGAACAAGCTTTTAATCTTGCAGAAGATATATTAAAAAATAATCCTGATGATTCAAGAGCTCTAATTGTCAAGGGGAATGTTTCTTTTTCTAAACGAGAGTATGATAAGGCATTAGAATTCTTTAAGCAAGCCTTAAAGAATAATGATAGTAACTATCTATACTCAAGGATATTAAGAACACATATTAAACTTGAAAACTTTGAAAAAGCAGCTGAAATATGTCAAAAAAAATTAGATGAAGATCCTGAAAATAGTTCTTTTAAAAACTTAATGGCTAGAATATATGAAAAAATGGGTAAAGATGATAAGGCTGCTAAATATCTAAATGATTACTTACAAGATAATCCTGATGATGATTTTGCCTACAAAGAAAAACTTAAGATGAAGATGAAAGACAAAGATCCTAAAAAAGCAGTTAATGAACTTAAGGCTTTATTGAAGATAAAAGATAAATCCAATAATGTTTTTTTACATCATCTATTAGCTGAAAAACTTGAAAAACTAAATCGTTATGATGAGGCCTTCTCAGAATATGAAAAATCACTTG
>JAIPEV010000060.1 GCA_021736965.1 Halanaerobiales bacterium
ATCTTTTGGTAAGGCAGCACAGTTTTGAGCAATAAAATCATTACTTTTTCTTTTACTTTCATTATGAATACTTTGAGCAAAAAGTTCTTTTCCGGTACCGGTTTCTCCATAGATTAAGACCGATGAATCACTTTGAGCTGATTTGATTGCATCACTTAAAGACTTATTGAACTCACTGTTTTGACCTAAAATATCAGAAAAGTCATAACTTGTATTATTATTTAAATCCTTATCAACTTTAACTTGTTTTTTATTGTTATTTTTTAACTTACTTCTCAAATCTGTTATATTATCTACTAATTCTTCAGTTTGAGTTATATCTTTAGAGATTTCAACTGCACCAGTACTACCATCAATAAAAGTTATCGGTAAGGTATGATTGATTGTTGTAATTTTTTTTCCTCTATAATTAATTATAGTCTGCTTATGATTAAAGTAACTCGCCTTATTTTTTAATGTCTTCATCAAGGTTGAGGTCTCTAATGTCAAAGAGGGAAAAACTTCAAAAATATTTTTACCAAGCACTTCTTCTGGTTTTAGACCATCTATTTCAGAGGCCTTTTTATTATACAATATAGTATTACCTCTGTGATCTACAATATGTATCCCTTCATTAAGATTATTAAATAGCTCACACATACTATCTTTGCTTAAATTAATCTTTAAAGAACTGTTTTGTTTCATATTAATCCTCCCATCTTAACCTATTACTTACTATATTCTACTAAAGCTATTTTAATCCCTCTAATTTAATGCAAATAATTTTGCATTATGAAAAATATCTTGCGCAAAAAAGGAATCAATAAGACTAATCTGGAAGTTATAAATAAGGGGTGAGTTGATGATAAAAAACAAACTATTTATTAATGCTAAATCATTAAAAACAAATAAAGATATTGCTCTATACACTGAAGATGGTTACATAAAAAATATAGGGGCTAAAAAAGATCTACTATCTAAGGTAAGTAAAGATAGAAAAGTCATTGATTTAAATGGTCAATATTTAATGTCTTCTTTTACAGATGGACATCTTCATTACTTTTACTATGCACTAAAAAAAGAAAATGTTGATCTTAAGGGAATAAAAACAATAAAAGAGGTCATTAGTAAGATAAAAAACAAGGTGAGTAAATCTAACAAAAAAGACTGGATTACTGTTAGTAACTGGGATGAAGAACAGTTTCCTGGTAGTGATAATATGGACAGACACTTTTTAGATAAGATCTCAGAAAACGTACCAATCTTAGTTAAAAGAAGATGCCTACATATGGCCTTTGTTAATTCAAAGGCATTACAAATTGCAAAGATCGACCAAAACACCCCTGATCCTGATGGTGGTAAGATAATAAAAGATAAGTTCGGTCTTCCTACCGGAGCCCTTCAGGATCAATCTATTACTCAGATCGACGATCTAGTTTTAGAAAACTATAAGGAAAACTTTAGAGAAATAATTGAAAATTCTTTTGATAGTTTCTTAAAGTATGGAATCACAAATCTTCATACAGATGACTTCTGGCAGAAAAAGTATAGAGATGAGATATTTAATAGTTATTTAAGTTTAGCAAAAGAAGCTAAACTACCTATCGATATTACATTACAACTTCGAGTTAGTAATAAAGAGGACTTTGATTACCATCTTAATTTAAGAGAAAAATTAAGTAATGTAAAGAGTTTAAAAACAGGTCCTGTAAAGTTTATGCTTGATGGATCTCTTGGTGGTAGAACTGCTGCTTTAAGAAAACACTATACTGATCATACAACAAAAAAAGGCGAACTTTTATTTAAAGCAGAAAAACTTAAAAAATTAATCGATACAGCTTACAAATTAGACTTTCAACCAGCTGTACATGCAATTGGTATTAAAGCGGTAGATTTGGTTGTCAAAATATATGAAAAAATGAATCAAAAGTATCCAGAAAAAAATTTAAGGCCAATAATAGTACATGCTTCAATGATTGATGACAAACTGTTAAATAAGATTAAGAAAAACAATATTGTACTCTCTATTCAACCCACTTTCATCAGCTCTGATTATAAGATGGCTGATAAAAGATTAGGCAAAAAAAGGGTTAAATACCTATATAGAATGAAAAGCCTTATTGAACAAGGTATCCATCTAGCAGCCAGTTCTGATGCCCCTGTTGAAGACATTAACCCTCTTTATGGAGTCTATGCTTCAATCAAAAGAAAAGATCCTAACTTATCTAATGACGCTAGCTGGCAGCCTAATGAAATTATAGGTATAAAAAAAGCCCTTGAGCTTTACACTAAAGGGCCGCATTATCAAGATTTCACAGAAAATATACAAGGTGTTATTAAAGTAGGTTATAAAGCCGACTTTATTACCTTTAATCATAATCTGTTAGAAATTGAACCAGAAAGATTATTAAAACAAAAGGTTAAAAGAGTTTATAAAGATTCTAAACTTATTTATCAAACCTAAAGTAAGTTAAAGTAGTGCTTATCAACATATGGAGATGTCATAGCTTTTAACATCGCACCATAGTTTAATTTAAATTCAAGCTCATTACCAATTTGCAGTTTAGTTTCGGTGTCAGTAATGTCACAGATCAAGTGATCACTGCTGGCTCCTAATATCTCTACACCTTTAAGTAATGGAGTCATACCTGCTATCTTTACATCTTGTCTGCCTACTGCTAAAATGGCTTTTTTTCTTATTCCTTTATCTTTAAACTCTGGTTTGTTGCCA
The DNA here is from genome assembly GCA_021736965.1 of Halanaerobiales bacterium. Taxonomy (GTDB): domain Bacteria; phylum Bacillota; class Halanaerobiia; order Halanaerobiales; family M55B127; genus M55B127. The sequence goes on from JAIPEV010000060.1 coordinate 2,711, forward strand.
AAGGCATCATGTCCGGTTTTACCTGATGGGACAGACTGTTTTTCTTTAAGTTCTATTATTTCTGCAGTAAGGGTAATATTATTACTATTTAAATAGTCAATCTCTCTTTGATGGGTAATATCAGTTCCCTGGATTAAACCCTCTCCAATCCTTAAATTATTAATACCTTGTGGGAGTTCGTTACTATCTAATAATTTTGTGGTAGCTGTATTACCACCCGAAACTATTTTAAGCTTGTAATTAAGTTTATTTTTTACTTCTTCTTTTAAATCAAGTAAGACCTCTGTGTTTTCAAAAGTAGGTAATACCCCTCCATAACAACCCACATTTGTCCCCAGACCAATTACTTTTATTCCATCTATTTTTATTGCTTTTTCAATGAATTTTATAAAATCATTAACTAAAACACCTTCTCTTAGATCACCTACATCTACCATGATAATTACTTGATGTGTCTTTTTTTGTTTAATCGCTTCTCTGGCAAGACTTTTTAATGTTACTAGCTCTGAATTTAAACTAATATCAACATACTTTATTATTTTCTTAACTTCAGATAGTCTTGGTAGTCTAAGTAATACAATCTTATTATCAAAACCAGCTTCCCTCATTTTAATAATATTTTTTAATCTTGAATCACCAAGAGTCAAAATTCCCCCGGCTACAATAGAGTTTACAATCCTTAAATCTCCTGCCCCTCCTTTTACAACACCGGTAATTTCTATACCCAATGAATCACATTTTTCTTTAAGAACACGAGCATTTTGTTCAATATTGTCTAGGTTGATATTAACCCGGGGTGTTTTATTCACAATAGTCACTTCCTTAAATTTGTATAATTTCTCTATTAACAAACCCTATTATATTATATATTATTACTAACTGCAACAAAGTAAAGTTTTGGTATGATTATTGCATAATATATTATTTGGAATATAAATGACTTTATCTATCTTATAGGAGGATAAAAATGTGTGATTATAAAAAAAATGACTTATGGAAAGATATTTCTAAAGATCAATGGAACGATTGGCACTGGCAGGTAAAAAACAGAATTAAAGATGTCGGAACTTTAAAAAAAGTTATCGATATTAATAAAAAAGAAGAAAAAGAGATTAGCTCTTCCCTTAATACCTTAAGGATGGCAATTACTCCCTACTATGCAAGTTTAATGGATTATAGTAATAGAGACTGTCCAATTCGTAAACAGGCGATCCCTACTGCTAATGAGTTGAATATGGGTGATGCAGATTTAAAAGATCCCTTACATGAAGATATAGACTCACCTGTATTAGGTCTTACACATAGATATCCAGATCGCGTACTTTTATTAATCACAGATCAATGCTCAATGTACTGCAGACACTGCACAAGGCGTAGATTTGCTGGCATCACTGATAAGGCAATGCCTATTGAACAAATAGATAAAGCAGTACAGTATATTAAAAATAATCAAAATATTAGAGATGTATTACTTTCTGGTGGTGATGCTCTTTTAGTATCAGATAATAGATTAGAACAAATAGTTGAAAAGATTCGAGCCATAAAACATGTTGAGATAATTAGAATCGGAACTAGAACACCAGTTGTAATGCCTCAAAGAATAACTAATAGTTTAGTTGAAATGTTAAAAAAATACCATCCAATATATCTAAATTTACAGTTTAACCATCCCAAAGAAATAACTGAGACTACAAAAAAAGCCATTGAAAAACTAAACTATGCTGGGATCCCTGTTGGAAATCAGTCTGTTTTATTAAAAGGAATTAATGACCAACCAATGATCATGAAAAGTTTAGTCCAAAAACTTTTATATATAAGAATAAAACCTTATTATTTATATCAATGTGATCTTTCAAAAGGAATTGAACACTTTAGAACACCGGTTAGTAAGGGTATTGAAATAATTGAATCATTAAGACAACACACCTCAGGAATGGCAGTCCCAACTTATGTAATTGATGCTCCGGGAGGTGGTGGTAAAATACCGGTTGGACCTCAATATTTAATTTCTCAGGCACAAAACAAGGTTATCTTAAGAAACTATGAAGGTAAGGTGTTTGCCTATACAGAACCCGGCTATGATAAAGATGAACATCAGGGTGATAGAATAAATAGTGGGGTCTCAAAACTGATCGATAGTAATCAATATACAATAAATTATTAATAAGATCTTAGGGCACCAATTGGTGCCCTTTAATTACTTTAAAACCTCTTTAAGTTATCACTTACTATTAGTTTGGCTTCTGTCTTTTTAATTACTTCTTCTAAGGTGGTTTCTTTAGCAATCTCTGTTAAGAACAATCCCTCTTTTTTCACCTCCATTACAGCCAGTTCTGTCACAATTAAGTCTACCTCTCCTTTTGCAGTTAATGGTAAATTGCATTCACTTTTAATCTTTGATTTACCTTTTTTGGTTTGATGGATTATTGCACAAATAACTTTTTTTGCACCAACCGTTAAATCCATAGCTCCACCCATCCCAGGTACTAACTTATTAGGTATCATCCAGTTCGCAATATTACCTTTTTCATCTACCTGTAATCCACCTAAAACGGTCATATCAAGGTGCCCACCTCTAATTATATTAAAAGACATCGCACTATCAAAAAAACTACCTGTATTTTTAATTGTTGCATATCTACCACTGGCATTGATTATATCTTTATCTTCAAATCCTTCTTTAGCTTCTCTGTCTAATCCAACCAATCCATTTTCTGAATGAATATTTACTTCAACATCTTCTGGTATAAAGTCACAGACTAATGTAGGGATTCCAATTCCAAGATTAACAACATCTCCATCAGCAATTTCCTCTGCAATTCTTTTGGCAATTTTATTTTTTATATCGGACATAATCTCATCCTTTCTAAATCTTTTCAACAATAGTTCAAATACCAATATCGGTAACAGTTCATAAAGTAATAAGCTTAGTTTTAAGATCTCTTTTTAGATCTGTAATTCATTAAGAAAACTTGATCTAAATCTTATCTTTAATTAAATCTGAAAGCAATTTGATTGTAAAGAAAACATAACTACATTTTCCACAATAAATCTTTTCTAATTAAGATTAAAATGATAGCATACAAATTAATTGAAAGACACTATTATTTTCAGAGTTAGGATATTTTTTTAATTAACTTAACTTCATCTTTCTCAATCCTCAATAACTTGCTTGTAAGTTTAAGAAAGACTAAACCTTGTTAAAAACTGGACTGAGTGTAGTTTTAAATTTAACCAGTTCTCTTTTAATCTTATATTTAATTAGCTTGAAGAAGTTAATTATTTATCTCTCCATTATTTACTTTTAACAATATAGTCAACAAAAATATTTGAAGTCATAATATTATTATTATCTATCTTACCATTATCTAATACTTCTTCAACCTCTGCTATCACAGTATCTGCTGCCATTGCCATAATTGGATTAAAGTTTTTAGCAGCATATCTATATATTAGATTACCACTTTGATCTGATCTCCAGGCCTTTATCACCGCAATATCAGCACCAATTGGTGTGGCTAATATATATTTTTCTCCCTCAACTTCTATTATCTTTTTGCCTTCAGCAGCCCTTGTACCAATCCCGGTTGGGGTTAGTACACCACCTAAACCAGCTCCTTTAGATCTAATCTGCTCAGCTAAGGTTCCCTGGGGAATAAGTTCGATATCTATCTGATTACTTGTCATCTTATTTCCAACATCAGGATTAGTACCAATATGAGATGTAATAATTTTATCTATATCCGCCTGTGCTAAAAACTTACCTTTACTTTTATAATTATAGCCTGCATCATTTACTATTACCGTTAAGTTTTTTAAGTCCAAAGTATTTAGATAGTCTAAGATGGTCTCTGCTGTTCCACAGTCTAAAAAACCACCTATCATAATTCTGATCTGATCCTTAAAGATATCCTTTAATCTTTCAACTTTAATTACTTTTGACATTACTTACCTCCTTGTTCTCCTTTAAATTGAGGTTTTTCTTTTTTGATAAATGATTTCATACCTTCTTTTTGATCATAAGTTTTAAAACAAGATGCAAATAATTCTGCCTCTTTTTCTAGACCTTCTTTAAGAAATGATTGATCAAAAAGATTAATTGCTGCTTTAGCCTTTGTAATAGAACTGGGTGAGTTTTTAACTATCTCCTTAGCTAGTTCTTTTACCTTATCCATTAATTCATCTTTTTTGGTTACTTGATTGATCAAACCAATAATATTTGCTTTTTTAGCAGATATGGACCGACCAGTATAGATATATTCTTTAGCCAGACCCTTACCAATTAAACTACTTAATCTTTGAGTAGCTCCAAAACCAGGTATTATTCCTAAACCTACTTCTGGATGACCTAGTTTGGCATCTTCACTTGCAATTCTAAGATCACAGGCTAAAGCAAGTTCCATACCTCCACCTAAAGCATGACCATTTATAGCTGCTATCACAGGTTTTTTACAGTCTTCAATCTTTTGAAAGACTCTTTGGCCCATTAAAGAAAACTGTTTAGCTTCTTTTTGATCTAGCTCTTTCATCTCCTTGATATCAGCCCCAGCTACAAAGGCTTTTTCTCCCTTACCTCTTAAGATAATTACCCGGACTTTCCGATCTTCACAAAGTATTTTAACTGCTTTTTTTAGTTCTAAGATGGTCTCTTTATTTAAAGCATTTAATGCTTTTGGCCTACTTATTATTAAATAAGCTATTTTATTTTCGATACTTATCTCAATGTTTTTAAAATCCAACTTTAATCCCTTCTTTCCTAATATTGATAAAATCCTTCACCTGTTTTACGCCCCAAATGACCTGCCCTTACTTTCTTTTTGAGTAGGGGTGCTGGTCTATATTTAGAATCACTAAACTCATTATATAATGTTTCCATAATAGATAGACAAACATCAAGTCCGATCAAATCAGCCAGAGCCAAAGGTCCCAAAGGGTGGTTTGCCCCTAGCTTCATTGCCTTATCAATATCATCTGGACAGGCTACACCTTCTTTTACTAAAAATATCGCTTCATTAATCATTGGTATTAATAAGCGGTTTACTACAAAGCCTGGAGATTCATTGACTTCTATTGGAGTCTTGTTTAGAGTTTGAACAAATTCTTTTGCTTTTTTATATGTATCTTGACTTGTTATTATATTTTTTATTACCTCGACAAGCTTCATAATAGTAACCGGGTTAAAAAAATGAATACCTAATACTTTTTCCGGCCTACTAGTCACAGTTGCTAATTCAGTGAGACTTAAGGCAGAAGTATTACTTGCAATGATAACATCTTCATTTAATATCTTGTCTAACTTTTCAAAGATTTCTTTTTTTATATCTATCTTTTCTGAAGCTGCTTCTATTACTATATCAACATCCTTTATATCTTGATATTCAGTACTTAATTTAATTCTATTAATAATTTTTTCTTTATCTACTTCATCTAATTTTTCTTTTTTTATTGATCTATTCAAATTTTTTTCAATTGTTTCAAATCCATTTTTTAAGTATTCATCTTTTATATCTATAATTGTAACTTGATAACCTGCTGTTGCTACAACCTGTGCAATACCATTTCCCATTGTACCTGAACCTATTACAGCTACTTTATTCACAAAATCTCCTCCTTGTTTTGGTCTTATCTATATAATTATGCAAAAACTGTTCCATTCATTTATTTTTATTAGAAAAAAATGAAAAATCCCGGTAAAAACCGGGATAAAATAAAGTATTATTTTTTATTATTTAATATCTATAGTCTTTTTCTTTACTGCTGTTTTTTCTTTTTTGGGAAGTGTGATTTCTAAGATTCCATCATTATATTCTGCTTCAATATCATCTTCTTTTACATTTTCAATATAGAAGTTTCTGCAGTAACTACCTTCTCTTCTTTCTTTTCTAATAAATCCTTCTGTTTCTGTTTCTTCATAATGTTCATTATTAGCTTTGACCTACTCCCCGCCCGTTCCCTTCGGTTACAAACGAGGATTCTTATTGGGTATAACCCAATTCCTCAACCCATTCTACGCTGAAATACCCTGCCTAAAAGGGCTAGTATTCCAATTGATTGAGCAACTAATGGAGTTTGAATTATACCTAACTCCATAGAGCGAGGTCAAAACGCCTTCTAAAACAGAGGATTTATTTAAATTACCCCTGATA
>JAIPEV010000061.1 GCA_021736965.1 Halanaerobiales bacterium
TTTCCTGATAGGTTCTATAACGGAAATAAAGAAAATGATCCTGAGTATATAGAAACCTATAAAAATAATAAAGAACGGTATCAAAATATTGTACCTGATTGGGATCAGGGCATTATAAGTTCTGATCATCACTGGATAGATAAAAAGGATTTTACTGACAATAATAACAGTATAAATCCAATGTCAGGTTGGCATATTCTTTATGGTGGAGATTTACAGGGAATAGAAAAGAAATTTGGTTATTTAACCGATCTAGGAATTAATACTATATATTTAAATCCAATATTTGAAGCTACTTCTAATCACAAATATAACTCTTCTGGCTATGAATATATTGAAGACAATTTTGCTTTTAAAGCAGATACTGAAAGATCAAATAAATACTTTGAAGAATTTATTAAAAAAGCCCACAAAAATGGGATAAGGATAGTTTTAGATGGAGTTTTTAACCATACAGGATATGAACATTATGCATTTCAAGATGTGATTGAAAAGGGTGAAAATTCTAAGTACTGGGACTGGTATTATATAAAAAGTTATCCGATTAATACCCTATATGAGCAAAGAACTGAAGGTATAGCTCCAAACTATGAATCTTGGGCTGGCTTTGGTTCTCTACCAAAGCTTAATGTAAACAATCAAGAGGTTCAAAACTATATATTTGAAGTGACTAAAAGATGGATGGATCCTAATAAAGATGGTAATTATGAAGACGGTATTGATGGTTGGAGGTTAGATGTACCAAATGAAGTAAAAGATAGAAATTTAGAGTTTTGGGTTAAGTGGAGATCCCATGTAAAGAGTATAAACCCAGAGGCATATATTGTTGGTGAAATTTGGGGTGATGGAAGCGAATATTTAAAAGGCGATGAATTTGATGCAGTAATGAACTATAGGTTTAGAGATGCTGTTTTAAATTTATTAAATGATAACTTAAGTAAAGAAAAGTTTGTAGCTGAGATAAATAAGATAAAGGCTGACTATCCAAAACCTGCCTTTTACTCACTTTTAAATCTAATTGATAGTCATGATACTGAAAGATTTTTAAACTCATTAAATGGGGATGTAAAAAAGTTTAAAGTGGCAGTGTTTTTCCAATATATATTCCCGGGGACACCCGTGATTTACTATGGTGATGAAATTGGTATGGAAGGTGATAAGGATCCAGATAACAGGAGAACAATGATTTGGGAAAGTCGAGGGTACTTAGATAAGCCTAATATTCAATTAAAGAATTTTTATAAAAAACTAATCAATATCAGGAAAAATAATAAAGTATTAACTAATGGAGATATAATTGTGAGCACTTATCAAGGAAATGATGATATTGTTATCATTAAAAGAAGTTATGAACAAGAAAAGATAGTTGGTATAGTTAATCTTAGTTTCAAAAAAATTGAATTTGTATATAATATAGAAGACAAGATGGAAGTTACAGATCTGATTACAGGTGAAAAATATAGTACTAAAAACAACAGGTTAGAAGTAAAGTTAAGTGAAAATCAAATAATGTTAATTAAATAATGATTTTAATTATAACTTGACCTAATTATAAACTATTTGATTTTAGAAAAATTATCTTAAGTTGATATTACTAAAAGGATAATTAATAATGGGTATAACAAATTTTGATAAAAAAGTTATATCCTTATTGGCGGTAATATTTATATTCAGTTGTTTTATGTATATTAAAGCAAGAGAAAAAATAAATGCCGGAAACGTCCGTGGATTTACTCCATTATCTTTAGAAAGAAAAATTAAAAAAAGGTTCAAAAAATAATAGAAATATTAAAAATCATGGTGCTTTTTAGATAAAAGATTTACTACTTTAGTATGTTTAGACTTATATATAAATAGATGATGAAGATAAGGTTGGATCTTAAAATAGTAATAACTTTATCATCAAAAATAAATGAATAGCAAAATATAAATTATTAGTTAATTTATCACTAGATAAAAAGGCTGGTTATTATTAGAATTTTTAATTTGAACAGATATTTAGAAAGAGATACAATTATTGGACAAACCATGATTTAATTGTTATAATAAAAAAATGTAAGTTACAATAGAAAATTCCCTGATAGCTCAGTTGGTAGAGCAGATGGCTGTTAACCATCGAGTCGCAGGTTCGAGTCCTGCTCAGGGAGCCATTTTTTTGAGCAGAAACAATAACAAATATCGATCACAATTAATAACTTATAATAAGGAGAGTGGATTTAAAATTATGCAATTAAAAAGAATTTTATCAATAGTTATGGTTTTAACTTTACTAGTGGCTTTTCCAGTAATAGCCCAAGATGAGGAAGTTACTACTGATCAAGTCACAACAGATGCAAGTATCGAGGGAGAAGAAGTTTTAGAAGAGGAACAACAACCTGAAATTGCTGCAGTAGTTAATGGTGAACAAATCACAAGACAGACCATTGAACAGTTTTCTAATATACAGAACTTAATTATGAGTCTTTATCAGCAATATCAAGAATTTACAATGGTTTTACTTAGAACTGAAGCTGGAAATAATGTTATAGATGAGTATCAAAAACTAAAGTTAGATCAACTTATAAATCAAATATTACTTGCCCAAGAAGCCGTTAAAAAAGGCATTACACTAAGCGATGAAGAAATAGATCAAGTTATTAATAACCAGATTTCTAGTATGAAAGAACAATATGATATTGATGATGCTCAGTTTGAACAGACTATAAAAGATCAGGGTTTTGAATCTGTTGAAGCATACAAAGCAGAATTTTATAATAACTATAAAGATAGTTTGGTTTTTACAATACCTTTGGCAAATAAAATGAGTAATCAAATAATACAAGAAATAGAGATAACTGATCAAGAAATCGAACAGTACTATAAAGAAAACAAAGCAAACTATGAGCTCCCAGAACAGGTAAAAACCAGCCATATTTTATTAGAAGATAGAGAAACTGCTGAAGAAGTTATGGAAAAATTAAAAAATGGTGGAGACTTTACAGAATTAGCAAAAGAGTATTCCACAGCATCTTCAGCTGAAAAGGGCGGAGATATTGGATATATTAGTAAAGATCAAAATTTAGCAAAAGAATTTAAAGATGCTGTTTTTGCTCTTGAAGCAGGTAAAACTAGTCCAATTGTAGAAACCAAGTATGGTTTTCATATCATAAAAGTATTCGATAAAAAGGAAGCTGGAATAAGAGCTCTTAAAGAAGTAAGAAACCAGATTGAAGACCAACTCAAATATGAAAAAGGTCAAAGTGAAGTAGATAAGTTTGTAAAAAAACTTAGAGAAGAAGCTGAAATAGAAAAGAAATTATAAAACTAAAACAAACTAAATATTAACAATTAAAGGGGAGTGTGTAGTGCACTTCCTTTTTTTATTTTGTATACATATATATTATCTCTTTAATGTCTTAAAGGGAATAGTATTTTAATAGAGAATAAAAAAGAGTAAGGAGGGATATAAGATTGAAGAATAGAGATATTATTTTAATGAAAAATTTAGATAAGATATTAGATAATATTAATGAAGGGATTCATGTTGTCAATGAACTAGGAAAGACTATAATATATAATAAAAAGATGTCTGAGCTAGAAGGAATGGATAAAAATATTGTACTAGGTAAAAAGATAGATCAGGTATTCCCTTCTTTAAACGAAAGCACTAGTACATTATTACTTACTTTAAAAAATAAAAAAGAGATAAAAAATAACCAACAGGAATATTTAAATAAATTTGGACAAAAAATTGTTACTATAAATAGTACGATACCTATAATATTGGGAAACGGGACTGTCTGGGCTCTTGAAATTGCCAGAGATATTACTGAAACAAAAAAACTGTATAATAAGATAGTTACCTTGCAGGAAAAACTTTATACAGATGATAATATGGATGAAGAGAATAAATACTTTACTTTTGATGATATTAAAGGTAAAAGCAAAAAACTAAAACAGGTAATAAACTATGCAAGACAGGCTGCTAGAACCGACTCTTCAATATTAATTACGGGAGAAACCGGTACAGGAAAAGAGTTACTTGCTCAAAGCATACATAGTGGAAGTAGAAGAAAAAACAAACCGTTTATTGCACAAAACTGTGCTGCTCTACCAGAAAATTTATTAGAAGGAATTCTCTTTGGTACTAGGAGAGGTGGTTTTACTGGTGCAATAGATAGAAAAGGTTTATTTGAACAGGCTAATGGAGGAACATTACTTTTAGATGAGATTAATTCGATGTCAAAATCTTTACAAGCTAAGCTTTTAAGAGTTCTACAGGAAGGTTTAGTTAGACCCCTAGGAGGCAAAGAAGATATTAAAGTAGATGTAAGAATAATAGCTACTAGTAACAAATCACCACTAGACTCTATAAGAGAAGGTAACTTAAGGGAGGATCTTTATTATAGGTTAGCAGTTGTATTACTGCGTCTTCCCATACTATCTGAGAGAAGTAAAGACATACTTCTTTTATCAGACTATTTTATCAAAAAGATAAACTATAAGTTCGATAAGGATGTTACAGGTTTAGATGATCAAGTTAAAGAGTTATTTATAAAATATGACTGGCCTGGTAATGTTAGACAGCTGGAACATGTAATAGAAGGAGCAATAAATATTATCAATGAAAAAAAGGTAATAAAAAGAGAGCATGTTGAACCATTTTTAATAGATATCAACTTTGATAAAAAAAATGATAAAAAAGAGATAAAAGAAACCTTGCCTGAAAAAATTGAAAAGGTTGAAAAAGAATATATAATAAAAGCCTTAAAGAAGAACAATAAAAACATTACGACTACTGCAAAATATCTTGGCATAAAAAGGCAAAGTCTTCAATATAGAATCAATAAATATAGTATTGATATAAATCAAATATAATTTATATTAAATTCATTAACCCCTAGATAACTGTAATCGTATACAGATAGTTAGGGGTATTTCTTACGAGAGTATTTTTGGCATGATTAATGCAATAGTTATATATGTGAAGAAATAAATATTTAAAGTAGGAGAGATGCAAGATGAGAAATAAGGTAGATATTAAAAAAAGATCTAAAAAAATATATCAGCTAACTAAAGAACTTGTTGAAATTGAAAGTATTAGCAATACAAAGCAAGTAAAAAAAATTGGTGATTATATTTATGATAAAATAAGCTATTGGCCATATTATCAAAAACATCCAGATCACTTATTAAAGATACCATTGAAAGGAGATAGCCTTAAGAGATTTAATTTAGTCTGTTTAATTAAGGGTAAAAAAGGAAATAATAAAAATACAGTTGTATATTTAAGCCATTTAGATACAGTTGATATAAATGATTATGGTGAGTTAAAAGAATTTGCAACAAGTCCAGATCTTTTAATTAATAAACTTAAAAATATAAATTTAGGTAATACAATTAATCAGGAGCTAAAATCTGGGGAATGGATGATCGGCAGGGGAACTGCTGATATGAAGACAGGCTTGGCTTTAGAGTTAGAACTTTTAAAAGAATTTTCAGAAGATCTACAAAATTTAGAGGGGAATATCTTAGTTTTAGTTACAGTAAATGAAGAAGCTGATTCATTAGGTGCATTAAATATTGCAAGACCTTTAAATAAATTAGCCCAAAAAGAAGATTTATCCTATATCGGAGGGATAAATACAGACTATACAACCAGAGAAAAGTTCGATAAAAGTTCTAATAGATATCTTTACCTAGGATCTATTGGTAAATTAATGCCTGCCGTTTATCTTTCAGGAATAGGTTCACATATTGGAGATGTTTTTGAAGGTATAGATGTTAATCTAATCTTGTCAGAGTTGACTACAAGGATTAATTATAATTTAGAATTAGCAGATAAATACAAAAATCATATTTCAAATCCTCCAATTTCTTTAAAACAGAGTGATCTAAAGTCAGAATATAATGGTCAGTTGGCTTATCAAGGCTTTGCCTACTATAACTTTATGAACTATAATAGAGATGCTACAGAGGTTATCAATATTTTTAAAGAAGAAGTAAAAGATAGTATTAGAACATCTCTTGATTGGATAGAAGGAAACTTTAGAGGTTATAGTAGCTACCATAAAGATAAAAAGAAGCTAAGTTTAGAATTTGAATGTTATACCTATCAACAACTAATTGAACTTTTAGAAGAAAGTTATAAAAAAGAAGTAATTAATCAAAAAATCGAACAAGTAATTATTAAAGAAAGAAAAAAAGGTGTAAATGACTATAGGATTATATCATTACAAATAGTAAAAAAATTATGGGAATTAACAAATATAAAAAAAGCAGCTGCAATCATTTTCTTTGTACCTCCTTATTATCCTGCTCAAAACCCTCAGTATAATGATGAGAAGACACTAAGATTTAATAATCTGATTAAAACAATAGTTAAAAGTAAAAAAAATACTGAATATAATATTAAAATCAAAGATTTTTTTCCTTATCTATCAGATGCAAGTTTTACAGCTTTTCAGGGTGATATAAATGAGCAGAAGACATTAAAGTCAAATATGCCCTTTTGGAGTAAGGGCTGGGAGATTGATTTTGAAGCTGTTAATAAGTTAAACCTTCCAATTATAAATATGGGCACATATGGAAAAGATGCCCATAAATATCTAGAAAGAGTCCACATCCCATATTCAATGGAAGTATTACCTGAACTAATAAAGGAAGTAACAGTAGAATTACTGCAAAAATATTAATAAATTAGTAAAAAATTTTGCGGCAAACTGATTCTTACTGTAAAATAGTATATGATCCATATTTTATTTATTGTTATCTCTGGTTTTTAATCACACTTATGTTTATTATAAATTGGGCATAAATATTGCATATACTCATATATGCATATATATTATATAAGGACATTTGTCCGGTCAGTAACAGTACAAATAGTCCATATTAGCAATCATAACATTTGTCTGGCCTATATATGATAGTACAAAAAGTCTAAAATGAGTAGGGGAGGACAAATGTCCTAATACTAATTTATAAAATTTAAAATTAAAAGGAGCTGATATTAAGTGATTATTGGTGTGCCAAAAGAAATTAAGAATAATGAAAATAGGGTTGCAATTACTGCAGCTGGTGTTGAAGCATTTATCAGAGAAGGACATAAGGTTGTTATTGAAAAGAAGGCAGGAGTTGGAAGTGGAATAAATGATCAAGAATACATAAAAGCAGGCGCTAAAATTCTTGATACTCCAAAAGAAGTATTTGATCAAGCTGAGATGATAATGAAAGTTAAAGAACCTTTAAAAGCTGAATATGATTACTTTAAAGAAGGGCAAATACTTTTTACCTATCTGCATTTAGCAGCAGAAGAAGAGCTCACTAAAGAATTAATAAAAAAAAATGTTGTTTCGGTCGCTTATGAAACTATTCAATTAGAAGATGGTTCATTACCTCTTTTAACTCCAATGAGTGAAGTTGCTGGTCGTTTAGCTACTCAAGAAGGAGCTAGGTTTTTAGAAAAGCCACAGGGAGGTAAAGGAGTTTTATTAGGAGGAATTCCAGGGGTTAACCCTGCCAAGGTTGTAATAATTGGTGGAGGTATTGTTGGTATGAATGCTGCTAAGATGGCTATGGGATTGGGAGCAGATGTTACAATCTTAGATATTAACCCAAAACAAATGAGATATATTGATGATGTATTTAATGGTAGAGTTAAAACTGTGATGTCAAACCGTTTTAATATCTTAGAAGAAATTAAAAAAGCGGATCTAGTAATTGGAGCTGTATTAATTCCAGGAGCAAAAGCACCTGATTTAGTATCTGAAGAGATGATAAAAGAAATGCAAGAAGGTTCAGTAATTGTAGATGTTGCAATAGATCAGGGAGGATGTATTGAAACAACTTATCCTACCACACATGCTGACCCGGTTTTTACAAAACATGGAGTAGTCCATTATTCTGTGGCAAATATGCCCGGAGCTGTTGCAAGAACATCAACTTATGGTCTAACAAACTCTACCTTATCATATGGCCTTGAGTTGGCAAATAAGGGATATAAAAAGGCGATGTTAGATGATCAAGCATTGGCTCTAGGATTAAATGTATATGCTAAAGAAATAGTTTATAAAGCTGTAGCTGAAGCATTTAATATGGAATACACACCATTAGAAGATATTTTAAAGAATTTTTAAAATACAAAATAGGAGGAGATCTAAGTGGAAAATATTAAAGTAGTCCTATGGGGTATGGGCTCTATGGGAAGTGGAATGGGCAAGTTTTTAGCAGATAAAAAAGGAATTGAAATTGTTGGTGCAATAGCTCATAGAAAGTCTAAGGCTGGTAAAGATGTTGGAGAAATCATTGGTTTAGATCGAAAATTAAATGTAAAAGTTACAAATGATCCAATGAGTGTAATTACTGAAGATGTTGATGTAGTATTACAGGCTACTTCATCATTTGTCAAAGACGTCTATCCTCAAATTGAACAGATTGTAAAAAAGAAGGTTAATGTGGTATCTATTGCTGAAGAGATGGCATATCCAATCGTTCAAGAAAAAGAGTTAAGTGAAAAGATAGATAAACTTGCAAAAGAGTATGGTGTTACTGTATTAGGTACTGGGATAAATCCAGGGTTTGTTTTAGATTTATTGATTATTGCATTAAGTGGAGCATGTGTTAAAGTTGATAAGATTGAAGCAGCAAGAATAAATGACTTATCACCATTTGGTCCTACAGTGATGAAAACTCAAGGAGTAGGGACTACGGTTAAAGAATTTGAAAAGGGAATTAATGATGGATCTATCGTTGGACACATTGGGTTTTTAGAATCAATTAACATGATTGCTGATCGCTTAGGAATCCAGTTAGATAAAGTTGAGCAAACTAGAGAACCTATCGTTT
>JAIPEV010000062.1 GCA_021736965.1 Halanaerobiales bacterium
TTGTAAATGATTTTGATAGATTCAAAGATAATAAAGAGAGTATTTTATTTTTTAACAGACCATTTGATCTAGATCTTGATAACGATACTCATCTTGTCTTATACTCAGTACCTTTTTCTTATCATGAATTATATTCTTTTGTTTTAAAGATAAATAAAAGCCCTAAATACTTACATATGATCTTTAACCAAGATGATATAGATTTAAATCATAAACTTATCAATAAAAATTTACCAGAAAAGGTTTTTTTAATCAAGTTATTTAAAACTATAAAAACATATAATAATGATGAAGATATTAATAAAGATCTAAAAAAATATCTTTCAGAAGAACTTAACAGTAGTATTAGTAAAATAGAAAAAGCTTTAAGTATCTTTAAAGAACTTAACTTAATAAAAATTGATAAAAACAAGGTAAACATAGATTCAAATAAGGATCTTAAATTGGACTTATCAAAATCTGTATATTATAATAATATTATTGAAGTGAAAAATAAGTATACAAATTTAGAGAGAGATCTACAGGATAAAAATTTATTTAAGTTAATAAAAAGGCTAAATAATTTTAAGGGGGAGAACAATGAATTTTAATGATTATATCAGAAACATTCCAGATTTTCCAAAAGAAGGAATACTATTTAAAGACATAACACCATTACTTAAAGATAAGGATGCTTTTCATGCAGTAATAGATAAAATGGCTGATAAATTCAAGGCTAAAAAAATTGATTATGTAGTGGGTATTGAAGCAAGAGGTTTTATTGTTGGAACACCGATTGCATATAGATTAAATAGGGGTTTCATACCTGTAAGAAAGCCTGGTAAACTTCCTTATGATAAAATATCTGCTAGTTACGATCTTGAATATGGCAGCAGTGAACTTGAGATACATAGTGATGCTATAAATAAAGGTGATAAGATCTTACTTGTTGATGACTTACTTGCTACAGGAGGAACTACAAAAGCATCGATAGATTTGATAGAAAAATTGGGAGGAGATATTGTCGGTATAGTATTTTTACTTGAACTATTAGATCTTGAAGGTAGAGAACATTTAAAAGGTTATGATGTGTATTCGATCTTAAAACATTAAAAGTTATATATGAAATGAAGGGATAAATATGGAGATAGAGGTTTTATTAAAAAAGATAAGATCTGATATGGATGATCCAGATCTTGATATTATAAAAAAAGCATATAAAATAGCTAATGAGGCTCATCAAGAACAGTATAGGATATCTGGTGAACAATATGTAGACCACCCGATTAATGTAGCCTATATTCTTGCTGATCTAGGATTAGATATAATCTCTATTTCTGCAGCATTATTACATGATGTAGTGGAAGATACAAAGTTTACAGTTAAAGATATTGAAGAGATTTTTGGAAGCGAAGTTGCATTACTTGTTGATGGGGTAACTAAACTAACAAAGCTTGACTTTAAATCAAAAGAAGAACATCAAGCTGAGAGTCTAAGAAAAATGTTTTTAGCAATGGCTAAAGATATAAGAGTTGTTTTGATAAAATTAGCAGATCGACTTCATAATATGAGAACACTTGAGTATTTAAGTAAAGAAAAACAGAAATTTAAATCTGAAGAAACAAAAGAAATATATGCTCCTTTAGCCCATAGACTCGGAATGTCTAGGATGAAGTCAGAGCTTGAAGATTTAAGTTTTTATTTCTTAGAACCCAATATCTATAAAGAACTGAAAAAAAAGATAAATGAAAATAGGACCTCAAGAAATAAAAACATCCAAAAGGCAATAAGGACTTTAAGGAAAAAAATTAATGATCAGAAATTAGATGCTGAAATTTATGGAAGATCAAAACACTTATATAGTATATATCAGAAGATGCAGAAAAAAGAAGTTGATTTTAATGAAATATATGATTTGACTGCTATTCGAGTCTTAGTTGATAATGTTAGAGAATGTTATCAGGTACTTGGGGCTGTCCATGAGCTATGGAAACCGATGCCTGGGAGATTTAAAGACTATATTGCAATGCCCAAATCCAACATGTATCAATCCCTCCACACTACTATAATAGGACCTAGTGGTGATCCATTAGAAATACAAATCAGGACTCATGAAATGCATAAAACAGCTGAATATGGTATTGCTGCCCACTGGAGATATAAAGAGGGTAAGTCTGATCAAGATGATTATGAAGAAAAGTTGTCATGGTTAAGACAACTACTTGAATGGCAGAAAGATTTACAGGAACCACAAGAGTTTATGAAGGCTTTAAAAATTGATCTATTTCAAGATGAGGTCTTTGTATTTACACCTAAAGGTGATGTAATGTCTTTGCCAAGAGGTGGAACCCCTATTGATTTTGCCTATCATATTCATACTGAAGTTGGACATAACTGTGTTGGGGCTAAGGTAAATGGGAAAATAGTACCATTAGAATATGAATTAAAAAATGGAGATATTGTTGACATAATAACATCTAAAAAAAGCACAGGCCCAAGCAGAGATTGGTTAAAGCTTGTTAAAACTTCTACTGCTAGAAGTAAAATTAAAAGATGGTTTAAAAAACAACAAAGAGATGAAATCATTAAAAGAGGTAGAGAGTTATTAAACAGAGAATTAAATAGAAACCATATCGAGTTAACAAATAAAGAAAAAGAAGAAAAATTAAAGAAAATAGCAGAAGAACTTGGAGAAAATAATATAGATAATTTATTAGAAGCAATAGGGTATAATAATGTCTCTGTAAAACAGGTTATAAATAAATTAGATATTGAAGATGATAAAGTAACATTGGAAGACCTTAAGACTAGACCTTCCACAAAAAGTTCAGATAAAGGTGTGAAGGTAAAAGGGGTTGATAACCTAAAGGTCAGAACAGCAAAATGTTGTAACCCGGTACCTGGTGATAAAATAGTTGGATACATTACTCGTGGGAGAGGTATTTCTATCCATCGAAAAGGTTGTCCAAACTTAAAATCCTTGATTGAAAATGACAAGGAGAGGATAATTGATGTATCCTGGGATGAACAGAGAGCTGAATCTTATCTTGTAGATTTAAACATTGAAGCAGTAGATAAAAGTGCTTTACTTAATGATATTACCAGACTTATTAAAAATGAACAGATAAAGTTGTTATCTGTAAATGCAAGAACAGATAATTATGGTAAAGCATATATTAAACTATCTGTTGAATTAAGTAGTATAGAGCATATGAAAGATATAATGAATAAGATAAAGGAGATATCAGGTGTATTATCGGTTCAACGTGCGAATCCAACCTAATCAGGAGTGGTATAATTGAGGGCAGTAGTACAAAGAGTAAAAAAATGTGAAGTAAAAGTAAATAATGATCTTGTAGGATCTATTAACTCTGGTCTTTTGATATTTTTAGGAATTGGCAAAGATGATGCTGTAGATGATATAGACTACATGATAGATAAGATAGTTAATTTAAGAATATTTGAAGATGATCAAAACAAGATGAACTTAGCAGCTTTAGATTTAAACAAAGAGATAATGATAGTTTCACAGTTTACTTTGTATGGAGACTGTAGAAAAGGTAGAAGGCCAAGTTTTTTTGATGCAGCACGACCAGATCAGGCTGAAAAAATATATAATATATTTATAGATAAATTTAAAAAATATGATTTAAATATACAAACTGGAGAGTTTCAAACGATGATGGATATTGATTTGATAAATGATGGTCCAGTTACACTATTAATTGATAGTAAAAAGAACTTTTAGTTAGGAGGCCTTTTAATATGATTATTTCAACAACAGTTGGCGTTAACTTTACCAACTGTTATTTGATTGGTAAAAAAAATTCTAAAGCAGTACTTATTGATCCCGGTGATCAACCAAATAAAATAAAAGATATGATAAATGAAAATAATGTAAAAGTAAAAAAAATAATTAATACACATGGTCATTTTGATCATATTTCTGCAAATACAGATATGAAAAAGTATACAGAAGCAGTAGTTTGTATACATCAAAATGATCAAGCTTCCTTGACTGATCCTAATAAGAATCTTTCTACATTATTAGGTGAAGATAATTCAGTTAATTTAGAATCTCCTGAATGTTTACTAAAAGAAGGAAATCTAATAGAAGTAGCACACTATAGTTTTGAAATATTACATACTCCCGGTCATAGTCCAGGTAGTATCTGTCTTTATGATAAAAAAAATAGCGTATTAATAAGTGGTGACACTATATTTAGTATGGGAGTTGGGCGAACAGATTTTCCTAATTGCTCTCAAGAAGAGCTAATAAGTTCAATAGAAAATAAAATCATTAACTTACCTGAAGATACAGTTGTATATCCCGGACATGGAGAAAAGACTACTATTGGTAGGTTTAAAGTAGATGTTTGGGAAAAATTAATCTAATTTTAAGAATAAATATTCATAATGAAATTATTTTTATTTGATTAATGATAAAAAAAAGTTTTATGATCTAAGAAAGGGATTTTAACAAAATAAGTATATAATTAACTTCTAAAAAAATTATTTAAACTAAGTTAAAGTATCTTTAAGCTTTAGATAGTGTTGACTTTTTAAAATCAATAAGATAAAATTATGAAAGATATCGATTAGAAAAATAAATATTTTCTATACTTTAAGGAGTGACAAATTAATGTTTGATAATTTAAGGAATAATAGTAAAATAGTAGTTTATATTGTTGTAGCAGCTTTTGTTGTTACAGGTGGTTTAATGGGCTTTGGTTCATATATGAGTAGAAATGATCCTGGTCAAAGTAATAACTCACAGTATATTGCCCAGGTTAATAATAAAGGGATAACTCCTCAGCAGTACTTATCAGTATTAAGAAACTACGCTTCACAAGCTAATAGTCTTAGTCAAGCAGAGGTTATACCTTTTAGATTAAATGTGCTTAATTCAATGATTGAAAGAGAAATTTTACTTACAGAAGCAGAAAATATGAATATCAAAGTTGAAATAACTGATCAGGAAGTTGAAGGTAGAATTGATCAACTCTTAGAAGAAAATGACTTAACAAAAGAAGAATTGATCGATAATCTAGAAAGCCAAGATTATAGTTATGAACAGTTTAAAAATGATATCAGAGGAAATATGATAAATTCAGCAAAGATTGAGCAGGTTAAAAAGTCAACTTATAGCAATATAGAAGTAAGTGAAAAAGAAATTCAAGATGTATATGATTCCCGTTACCAAGATCAAGAGGAAAAACCTGATTACCAAGAAGCAAAGTCTAAAATTAGAGACTATTTATTAACACAAGAGCAAAATAATGTTTATCAAAACTGGCTTGAAAACAAAAAGGCTGAAGCAAATGTGACAATAAATGATCCAATGCTTTATGCATATAATGCCCTGGATTCAGGCAATTATCAAGTAGCTTTAGATAGTTTTAAGAATTTAATTGAAAATGACAGTGAATCTGTAAGTATATATATTTATCTTGCTAGAGCTTATCAGGGTTTAGATAAAACTGAAGAGGCTTTAAGTACTTATCAAAAGGCAATTGAAAATTATCCAGATGATTGGGAACTTAGATTAAATTATGGTGATTATTTTGCTGAAAATGATAAAAATGAAAAAGCGATTGAGCAGTATGATAAAGCATCAGAATTTGCTGGTAATAATATATATGCTCATTATAATTTATTTATGTCATATAATAATATAGGAGCAAGCCAGAAGGCTGAACAAGAAATGCAGACAATAACTGACTTACAACAAGAACAAAATCAGCAATCAAGTGAGCAAAGTAACACTACAACAACAAAAAAAGCTACTTCAATAGAAGAAGAGTTAGAACAAAATCAACAGTAAGGGTGAGGCCTATGATTAATGCACCACGGGGTACAAACGATATTATACCTCCTGAATCTAGCAAATGGAACTATCTTGAAAGTGAAGCAAGAAGTATATTTGATCTTTATAACTATCAAGAAATCAGAACCCCAATTTTTGAGTATACTGAACTATTTCAAAGAGGAATAGGGGAAGTTACTGATATAGTAGAAAAAGAGATGTATACATTTAAAGATAAATCAGGCCGATCTATAACTTTAAGGCCAGAAGGTACTGCTTCTGTCGTTCGTTCCTTTTTAGAAAACAAAGTATATGGACAAGCTCAACCGACAAAATATTATTATATTGGACCGATGTTTAGGTACGAAAGACCTCAGGCTGGAAGATATAGACAGTTTAATCAACTAGGTGTTGAGGTTTTTGGTACAAAAGATCCAATGGTTGACGCTGAAGTCATTGCTTTAGGGATCAATTATTTAAACAATTTAGGATTAAGTGATCTCAAGTTGTATATAAATTCTATTGGTTGTCCGAACTGTAGACCACATTATTTAAAAAAACTTAAAGGTTATTTACAAAAAAACAAAAACAGCCTATGTGATAATTGTAAACAAAGAATTGACAAGAATCCATTACGAATTTTAGACTGTAAAAATGAAGTATGTCAGTTAGTTGTAAATAAAGCACCTAAGCTAATAGATCATCTTTGTGAGGAATGTAATACTCATTTTAATAGTTTGAAAATGAGCTTAGAAAATATTGAGATTCAATATATAATTGATCCTAACCTGGTGAGAGGTTTAGACTATTATACTAAGACAGCATTTGAAGTTAAATATGATGGATTAGGAGCTCAGGATACAATATTTGGTGGAGGTCGTTATGATAAACTTGCTGAAGAAATAGGAGAAAGAGATATACCAGGGATAGGTTTTGCCTTAGGTATAGAAAGATTATTATTGACAATGGAGAAACAAGATGTTGAAATACCAGATGATAAAAGTTTAGATATATATATTACTACAATAGGTAAAAAAGCAAAAAATGTATCTTTTAAATTAATTAATCAATTTAGAAAAAATAACATAAAAGCAGAGATAGATTATCTTGATAGAAGTGTAGGTGGGCAGATGAAGTCAGCAGATCGTATGAATGCTACTTATACCGTTATAATTGGTCAAGATGAACTAGAAAGTAATAAGGCTACTGTAAGAAATATGAAAAGTGGTGATCAACAAGAAATACAACTAGATGAAATAGTAGAGAGTATTAAGAAGATGATCTAAAGGAGGATAATTATAAGTGCTTGGACATTTAGATGGATATAAACGAACACATAAATGTGGAGAAATAACCAAAGAAGAGATCGGCAAAAAAGTTACAGTAATGGGGTGGGTACAAAAAAGAAGAGATCATGGTGGAGTTGTTTTCATTGACGTAAGAGACAGATCAGGTTTTGTACAGACTGTTTTTAATTCCAATATAGATCAAAAATCTTTTAATGATGCCAATAAGTTAAGAACTGAATATGTTGTTGCTATTGAAGGCAAGGTTCGTAAAAGACCTGAAGGTAATGTTAATAAAGATCTACCAACAGGATATATTGAGATTTTAGGACATAAATTAAAAATATTAAACCAATCTAAAACCACTCCATTTTTGATTGAAGATAACGTCAATCCCGGTGAGAATTTGAGATTAAAGTACAGGTACTTAGATTTAAGAAGGCCAATGATGAAGGATATGATGGAATTAAGACATAAGGTTGTTAAAAAGACAAGAGACTTTATGGATAATAGAGATTTTTTAGAAATTGAAACTCCATTATTAACTAAAAGCACTCCTGAAGGTGCCCGGGATTATTTAGTACCAAGTAGAATTAATCCAGGTCATTTTTATGCATTGCCACAGTCACCACAACTTTTCAAACAGCTTTTAATGGTATCTGGTATGGAAAGATACTTTCAAATTGCAAAGTGTTTTAGAGATGAGGACTTAAGATCAAATAGACAACCAGAGTTTACTCAGATTGATATTGAGATGTCGTTTGTAAATAGAAATGATATCTTTGAATTAACTGAATCATTGCTAAGAGAAATTTTTGCTATAAAAGATATCAAACTACCTGAAGAAATACCAGTGATGACCTACAAGGAAGCTATAGATAACTATGGTTTAGATAAACCTGATTTAAGGTTTGAAATGAAGTTAAAAAATATATCTGATATAGTTAAAAACAGTGATTTTAATATCTTTAGTAATACAATAAAAAATAATGGTCAGATAAAGGGAATTAAGGTTAAAGGTGGAGCTCAATTTTCAAGAAATGAAATAGATAAACTAAAAGATTATGTCAAAAGATATGATGCAAAAGGTCTGGCTTGGATTATGATTAAAGATGAGGGCTTAAAGTCTCCGATCTCAAGATTTTTATCTCAAGAAGAACTGGATGCTATTATTCAACGAATGGATGCTAAAACAGGTGATCTTTTACTGTTTGTTGCAGATAAAGTTGATATAGTCGCAAATGCTTTGGGTCATTTAAGAGTTCATCTTGCAGATAAGTTAAATCTAATCGTTCAAGACAGCTATGAGTTTACCTGGATTATTGATTTTCCACTATTTGAATATGATCAAGAAGAAAAAAGATATGTTGCAAAACATCATCCATTCACTTCACCTTTAGCTGAAGATATTGAAAAGCTAGATGGTGAAGTTAATCACATAAAAGGCAACTCTTATGATATAGTCTTAAATGGCGAAGAGTTGGGTGGAGGAAGTATTAGGATTCGTAATAAGGATTTACAAAATAAAATTTTTAATCTAATGAACTTTACAGACCCTGAAATAGAAGAAAAATTTGGTTTTTTAATGGAAGCCTTTGACTATGGAGCTCCTCCACATGGAGGGATAGCGATTGGATTAGATAGGTTAATAATGGTCTTAGGGAATACTGATT
>JAIPEV010000063.1 GCA_021736965.1 Halanaerobiales bacterium
GAAATACCTTTATTGGCATGTATAATTTCTATTGTATATTCTTATGATGTAATGACTACTGGTAGACCTTATAAAGAACCCATGAGCAAAAAAGAAGCCTTAGAAGAATTAAACAGGTGTGCTGGCAGTCAGTTTGACCCTGAGTTAGTCAAGATATTTATGGATATGATGAAAACAAGTTGAGAATGTGGATTGAATGGTTTTAAAGTTGCGTAGCGGAACAATAATTCAATTTATAAATAAAGGACCGTTTTAAAATAAATACCAAAATACTTTTTAAGGAAAATGATTAAATTAATTAAATACTATGTAAACAAAAATGAACAAGAAAATTGAGACCATGAAGTTCACACTAAAAATTGTAATAATCTACCCAAAATTCAAAACAGAAAATATTTAGGTAATTTTTCAAATTGTAATCAAGCAGTTAAAGAAGCCAAAAAATACTTTGACCAAGTAAATGGTTGTTATTTCTGTCCAAAAGAATGTCATACTACATAAATATTTATACCTAACTCTATTTGGTTCTATCTATTTGCTTTTATTTTTATTTGTTAATATTTATTTTTCTCATTATAATAATGTTTGTTCTTGGAAATTAGACTGTTTCAAAAGGATTTGGCTGACCTTTATAAAAACAAAACATATAAGTATAAACATAAGGGGGTTTTATATGTATGAATTCATATCAAGAATCTTATGGAATTATAACCCAAATTCTAAAAAATTCTGGGTTGAATTATGAGGCGGACATGATTGATAAATTAGGTTCTCTTGCAGATAGTAATATAGAGGATATTAATGCAATATATTCACAAAGTAATACCAATTCTCTTTTTACTGTACTAGTTAATATTACTGAAAATAATAAAATAAATGAAAATAAGTTGCAAGATATTTGGACAACTAATCAAAAAACCCTTAGAAATAACTATTATATAAAAGTTAATTTTAGTAAACAAAAACATATTACAACATTAGATTCATTAGGAATTTTAGATCATTTTGATGGAAAAATAACTTTTTTTCTTCATCCTCAATTCACTTTGAAATTTTTTAAATATTTAATAAATGAGGAAAAAGTAAATTTGGATAAACATGTAAAAACAATAAAGACAATAAACCAAAAAGATGATGCTCCAGATATGAGAGTTACAAATTTAAAAAATGATATTGATGAAGGGATTAAAAAGTATTTGGTATACAAAAATAAAGAAGATTTAAATAAAGCTTTGAAAAATAAAACTATTATGAATTCTCATATAGAATTTTTACCTACTTCTACTGATTTTTACAAAGCGGGAATAAAATTTTATAATTCTAAAAATTCAATTTCTTTAGATTTATTTAATGACTTAGACGAAGGCTTTATTGATAAGCTTGGATCTTTATTTAGTGTTAATAATCGAAAAAGTTTTTTTAAAACTCCTTATTCTGTATTTGCAACTTCCTCAGGCCTATTATTACCAGAAGAATTTTATGGTTCGGAATATTTTAAACATAAAGACTTCGAAGGTAACTATCCGGCTCTAAGTGAAAAATATGATAAAAATGAATATAGAGAAAATTATTTTGAAAGGCTGAAAGAAGCTAGTAAAAATAAACCTATCTTTTATTATTTTGATAAAACAAAAGCAAAAAAACAATTCAATAAAATATATTCTCAACTTTATACAAAAAAAGATAAAGAAAAATATGAAAAAAACGCAAAAGATATATGGGAAAGGTATGCAAATAATAAAAATATTGAAATAATAAAAGTAAAACACATAAAAGGTATATATGAATACTTTACGTTATCAAACGGCAGAAATGTTATGATAACTAATAGAGGCAAAAAAGGTAATAAAATCGGTCATGGATTTTGGATTAAACCTGATAATAATAATCTATTTGATATGGCGATAAATTTTATTAAAAAAAATGGACTAAAAATTGGTCCATTGGGACCAGCATATTTTTATGATTTTAAAGATGTAATTTCTTATCCAATTGCAGGAACAATTTTAGCAATGACCCCTATCATGATAATTTTACTAATGACTGCAAAAGAAAACTATGATGAAAATATACAAATTATTGACACATTTTTTCATCAAGCAAAAAGCGATTTACCTGAACCAGAAGTGGTTAAATATTTTGGTAAAGATCAACCTGAGGTCCAAGTAAATCATATTAGCGACTTATTTGATTAATATATTCAAAATCTTAATTTTCTAATAGGAACTCATTTAATAACAATCCTAAACTACTCCAAATGGAGACAAAAAGATAATCGATATTAATTTTTTAACAAATACTCCTATTAATATCACAATATGAGTAGTTAAAATAATTCATAATATTACTTCCAAACCATTACTCCCTTCTCAGCCGACCTACCAACTACATAACCACCAATCATAATCTTCAAAAGATCCCACAACTATAGTGGGATCTTTTTTTATTGAAGGATTATTTTAACCTTTAATGAATTATAAAATTACTTATTGCTATTAAAAAAACAAATGCTTTTGTTTTTAAAATTAATAATAAGAAGGCGATAAAAATGAAAAAGTATATCTTTATATTCACAATGATTATTATTTTATGTATCTCTTTAACTGTATTGAGTGATAACACTCCAAAAAATATTGAAATCGCTCCAGGAAGTAATAAAGATGCTGTTACTATCAACTGGGAAGGTTCATTAGAAATTGATAATAGCAAATCTATTAATGTAAAAGTATTTGATGAAACATATTTACATAAGAATAAAGATAATGTCACAGTTACATTTTTAGTTTTCCATAATAGTTCTGATGGGTGGGGAGAATCTATACAACCTACTCCTGATCAAATATTTCAGGGTCCAGGGGGATATGTAGAAAAAACTGAGCTGCCTGTAGAAAAAACAGGGGGTTATTGGCAAGGTGATATAACTATTATACCGAAAACAACTACAAAAAGTATTTCAATATGGAAAAATAAAAATGAAGGTTCAAAATATTACGCTTTAGATATTTTATTTGATAATAGGACTAATAATACAAATGACACTAACAATAATGTTAGTAGTGAACTTAAAGATGTAATAAAAAATATAAACACACCAAGAGAACTGCTCACATTTATGAATAATTATTTTACAATCAAGTATCATGACGGCATGGTAGCATATACTCCTGAAGAATTCTATGAAATTAAAAAAGGAGATTGTAAAGACTGGGCTTTATTTGCTGAATATATATTTTTAGAAAAAGGATATAAGACAAAAAGACTTGCATATTCACCAACATTAAAACCTGGTGGTCATGTCATTACCTTGTATTGGATAGAAGATAAAATTTATTATCTTACCACAAGAGCAGATGATGCTTATATTTTTGGACCATATAATAATATAGAAGAAGTCTTAAAACATGAAGTTAAAAGGCGACCTGATTTAGATCAATTTCCACCTTATTATAAATTTTGTCCAGCCGGAATACAAAAATGTCCGCCATTAGATAAATAAAGTTTGAGTTAATATATTAACTTCATAATAATTTTTGAAGAGTGTTTTGATATTTTGAAAGGAGTGATAATATAAGTTTAAATCCATTTGAATATATGAAAATTTTAGATACTATTTCGAAGGATAAAAAATTTAAATAACAGTAATCCAAAATGATGATAATAAGTGGTGGCCAAAATATATTCAGGCTTCTAAAAAAAATTGATTATTATAGAAAAGCTATTAAGGAGATCGAACAATATTCTTATGAAGAACTTACTAATATGAGTGATAATAAAATAAAAAGATTTTTTGAGCATTTAGGTTTACAAAATAAAAAACTAAAATATATAAAATCTGTATTTGATTTTTTGAAAAAACATGATATTAATGTAATAAAAAAATACCCATCCGAACAATTAATAAATTTAATAAAAAACAAGATACAACAAGCAGGATATAAAGTTGGGCAATGTGCCACTTTATATTTAAAAGGATACCATAGTGGCGTAATGCCTGTAGATAGCGGTATGAATAATTTGCTTAGGCTTCAATATTTCTAGTAGTTCAAAAGGACATAAAGAGCTCAGAAAGAAACTTGAAAAACTGAACACTAAAATTAATTTAAGACCCGTGGCAATAAGTAATGGTTATCAAAATTTAAATTTCCCATCAAATAAACCTCTAACTTAGTGGGCTCATTTGGTTTTGGTTTATTTTAAAAGGTTTTATTGCATGAAAAATAAAAACACTAATAATTTAATTGTCCACTATATGATAATAACTTGATTAATAGTCAACCTTTATGTGTTTAAAAAATAGGTTCTCCTCCAAAACTTTCGGTAAGACTGTTATATAATCTGGAGTATCAGAGCCTTATGAAAACTCACATAGATATTTTGGCTATAATAAGCTATTTTAAAAAAAGGAGGAATTTAATAAAATGACTGTTCTAATTATAATATTTGTCGTGGTTATGATCCTTTTAGCAGTTTATTTCCAAAAAAAACATGATAAGTCTATAGCAACAATAAAGGAAGAATTTGATGGCATATATCTTTTTCAGTGTAACAATGATAAACATGATTATAGAATGGCCAAGTTATATGATGATAGAGTGGAGATAGTTTCTGATGCAGGTGAAAGAACAATTTATATTGATCAAATAAATTCTGTTCAAGTTGTGCCTAAAAGTATGGTCACTCCTGGATATCTACGAATTATGACAGGAGATGCAGATGATTATTCTAGTTGGCAAAAGGCAAAGAAAGATGGGAATGCAATTTGTCTTACAAGTAAAAAAGATACGAAGCCTGCTAAAGAATTGGAAAAACAAATTAATCGCCTCAGACAAGAATCACGAAAAAAAGATACGGCTCAAGAAGGTAGTACTCAAAAAAGTAATGCTGAAAAAATAAAGGAGTTTAAAGAGTTACTGGATGAAGGTATAATAAACGAAGAAGAATTTCAAAAAAAGAAAGAGGAGTTAATGGCTTAAAAATCAATAATATTCATTTAACTTATTTGTTTATTTTTATTTGTAAAAAACATCTATAATTCCTTACAATAAGGTATATTATGAGCTTTTTTAATTTAAAAAAGCTAATAATAATAAATATCAAAACTTTGCTTTTTCAACAACAATAATTAGAGGGGAATTTGTTTTTGATACTCCAGATTATATAACAGTTTTGCCCACGGTAGGAGAACCAAAAAATATAAAGTTAAAAGGAGGAAATTTATAATGATCAAGTATTACGTAAACAAAAAAGCTCAATCAAATGGAGACCATGAAGTCCACACTAAAAATTGTAATTATCTACCCGAAAGACAAAACAGAAAATATTTAGGTAATTTTTCAAATTGTCATCAAGCAGTTAAAGAAGCCAAAAAACATTTTAACCAAGTAAATGGCTGTTATTATTGTTCAAAAGAATGTCATACCTCTTAAATAGTATTATTTTTTCCAAACCCTAACACCCTTCTCAGCCGATCTCCCAACTACATAACCACCAATCATAATCTTCAAAAGATCCCACATTTGCGGTGGGATCTTTAATATTATTTTAGTTCCCATAAATACTTCCATATAGGGAGCTATTATATAATTATTAGCTATTATCACAACAAAAACCAAAGCAGTAATTGGCCTCCAGGTGGAAGTAAGAAAATGTTCGGACTCTGCTTCAGCTTTAATAATTTCTCCTTTAGATTTAACCAGTTGGCTCATCAAGTTATTTTTCATCTCAAAGATAGATCTTTTAATTTCAGCTTTTTCTTTTTCTGAAGTATGTAAATTGTCTACTAAATCAGTAACCGGCTTCACAACTCCTGTTAATATCTCAGGTATGTTCATCTATATCTTCCTCCTAATCTCTACCCTTTTCAACCAGCCTCTTATAAAGTTTTCCTGAGTAGGATTGTTTTCACATATTTCAATATATTTTTTTATTTGGTATCCGTTTAATAACCTCAGTAAATCTTCTTTATATCCACATCTATCCAAAGCTTCCAAAGTGTTAGGACCAATCATCCCATCCACATTTATATTCTGCTCCAACAGCAAATTTAAAACTCTCTGAAGGTTTTTAACTGCAACTGCCTGCCCCATATTAACTCCCTGTTCAAATAGCTCTTCCGCAATCTTTCTGCTATCAATTTGAGATATTCCCGGCTGCTGCCAGTATGTTTTAAAGTAAATTTCTTTCGCAGCCTCTAACGGTAAGTTTTTCATATTACCATAATATCCATTCTTTCGAGCTACCCTCCTGGTTATCCCATACATCGTCTCTCCACCGGAGTCATATTGATTATTCGAATACCTCTTTTCGATTTCAAGTAAGTTATCAAATATCTCATCAAATCTTTTTGAATACACTCAACCACTCCTACTGTAATATCGAGGATAAAAAACCAAAAACAGCTGCTATCACAGCTGTTATGACATATCTCCCGATATTATTGTAAACATCATTTTTTTCGTAGTTAATCTTTAAATTGGTAATTAACTCAAGAATCTCTTTTTGTTTATGCGAAATTTGATCCAGTTTTTTATCCTCATTTTCAACTTTTTTATCTAAAATTCGGCCGTATTCGCACCCTACTTCATCCAGTTCGCTTTTACCGTTACCCAATTAGTAACACCCCATATTTTGATTAATTAATATTTTAAAGCCTGTTACCCACATTATTTCCATCTTTCAGCTTGCCTGTTGCTTTTTTAGTTTCTCTACCGAGAGTTATTTTATATTTATTCCCACTTTCAGTATAAATCTCTTCCACTTCCACTACTCTGCTAACTGCCGTGAAAATTCCCGGGTATTCAACTGCTATTACATCGCCTACATTAAAATCCCTCAGATATTGGTAAGGTCCAGATTCTAGATACTCAACTTTAATTGTAGAATTATTAGTAACAGTTAAGTTTAGTTTCTGTTTTGTGATCCTATCCCATTTATCAAAGGGAAAAGCTGCGAGAAAATCCTCAAAGTTTATTGTGTCAAACAATACAGCCTCAAGTAAACATTTCAGTTCTGAAGTAGTATAATCTCTATAAACTCCCCTGGTATCTCCTATTAGTAACCTCACCAGAAGTTTTAACTCACTATCTGTGAATTGATCAACTTTCTCTTGAGTTAATTCATTGACCTCATTATTCAGTTGAATAATCAGCTCAATCCTGTCAAGATCAGAAAAATTCAAAACATCTGATGAAGAAAAAGCAGCCAGAAGGCTGCTTATTTCATCATCTGTCATTGTGTTATAATTTAAATATTCAGATCCAAAATCTACTGTGTTGATAATATTCTTTAACTTATTCCAAACCCAATGTTTGAATTCTCTTTCATTCCAGGACTCAACTTTTTCACCAAATAACTTTTCTAGGCCTCTATTTACCAATCCGGCTTCAGTTGTTAGATCTCTGGCATCTACAAAAGTTTCGCTCAACTCCAGGCCGCTCAAAGCTAGAGTTCCATTTTTAAAAGTAGTATAAGTTCTACCGTGAAAATGATAGCTGCAGGATTCTGTTACAACTCTTATACAAGCCCGGTATTGGTAATCCTTTTTATTATCTATATTATCAGCTGACACGTTCCAGCTGTTATTATCAGTTGTAGATAACTTAGTCAGCTCAGTCTCAAAAACATCTATTTGGTTAAAGTTATTAATATAACTAGGCTTATATTGAAAATATCCATAAATATTTCCTTTTTCTTGATAACTTTGAAAAGGGCCAATATCAATAACAGCCCCTGACAGTCTTATGGAACTTCCACTACCTGTCCTCTCGGCAAAATCAGTACGGACTTTCAAAGAAGAAGGAGTAATACTAATTTCCATTTCTTGAGTTATAAAAACATCCGGTAAATTGATTGCTTCTTCAAGGGTATACATAACCTCTATACTTACATTAACTGCCACTATAGATCATCCTCAGTAACTTTAACGACCATTCTATTCGATCCTTCTCCCTGACCTGCAACTACAGCTGAATTTATAGAATCAAGATGATTTTCATCAATTCTTATAGATCTAACAGAATCAGTATTAGTTGATAACCTTATTTCCGGCTTGAGGTCTGCATATAAGACTTGAAAGATGAAAGACTTTTTATTTAAATCAAATTTTATATCCCATCCCATACCTGAAACTCTAGAAATATCATATAGTATATCTGATAATTTTTGAAACCTGGCCTTGTATTTAACTACTTTACCCATTCCTTTATCTTCTTCAATCTTTAAGTTAGGAATTATTCTATTAGTATCATCTGGATTTACAGCATTTACCTTTACAAAATATTTCATTGCTGTTTCAGCAGGAACTTCTACAGTATCAAAACCATCATCTACCTCTATATCATTAAGTGCAATTCTTTGGTTAAATATATTTCCAAATCCCCTGCCTTTGATCTTCCAGACTTCCGATATTCTGCCTTCTTCATTTACTTCAACTTTTTTATCCCTTATCCTGCCGCCTCTTAAAACATCACCCTTTTTCTTTATTAGATAGTTATTGACTTTCAGGTGTTGGGAGCATTCCTTATGTCTATTTACCTTCAACTCAAAACTGTCAGGCCTCCTCCACCTTCTCGTCCAGGAGAAGTATTCTACGTCATCTAAGTATGTAAGTAGGTTAAACTCCGGATCTAATAGCATCAGTGATTCATTATCTGCAATATAGGTAGTTGACAGGTTGCCTAATAGTTTAGAACCTATCCTCATCTTGATGTAATT
>JAIPEV010000064.1 GCA_021736965.1 Halanaerobiales bacterium
CGACAAAATATAGTAATCAGAAAAATAATAAACAAAGAAATTATGCTGAAACTATCTTAAAACTTTATGCTAGCAATAAAGACAAAGTAAAACCTGTATTGTTTGAGTATTATAAAAAGAATAACATGAAAATTAAGAGTCCTAAAGATGTGAAAAAATTAAACAAACAGAAATCGTTGGAGCTATTAAAAGAAATTAAGGAAGTGGTTTGATGACTAATAATAATCTAATTAAAGCACTCAAAGCTAAGCGAAATAAATATAAACATAAGCTGAGAGTTGCTAATAATGATATTGAGATTAACTTGTATAGAGAGATTATACATGATTTAGATAGAATAATACAACGGCATGAAGTTGTCGACAGTGTACCATATTAAGGAGGGGTAATGTGAAAATATCACATGAATTTGATAAAGCCAACAAAGAACAAGAAGATAAATTAGGTGGTTTACTTAGAAATATAAGCATAATAACCGAGGAATTAGCAGATGAATATTGTTTAACCGAAGATGAAATGAGGGAGAAGATATATAAGGCTATTGCCATTTGGATTGGTGACTATGAAAAAAATTATTCACTGGAAGATAAAATAGAAGATGTGCTGATGACTGAAATGTTACCGGAAATAACATAGCGGCGGTATTGTGCAACTTAAAAGGAAGGGGTTAAAATTGATAAAAATAAAAATATTTAAAGATGATTGGAAAGATGATGATACAGTACCTAGTATAGAAAGTATGGTTGGAAAGGTTGTTGAAGCTGAAAAGATAGACAAACAAGGTTATGCGATTGTAGAACATCCGCTGGGTGGCAAAACAGATATATACCCTAATGAATATGAGTTAATGCCAAACAATAAAAAATAAAACAATATCGGCGGACTACCTCATAACGAGGTAGTATTTTTTTAACCAGTTAAGAAATTTGCATATACTTACCTATTCTTATTATATGCAGAAATTTTTATAAGTATACATTGAAAATAAAATTAATTTTATTAGGTGGTGATTAATATAATTGCCCAACAACGGATGGATTTCACTTCATAGAAAAATACAAAATCACTGGATTTGGGATAATGAAGAAAAATTTGATAAACGTTCAGCGTGGGTTGATATCTTGCTCATGGTAAACCACGAAAAAAGAAAAGTTAATTTAGGAAATGAATTATTAACTGTTGAAAGTGGAGAAAGAATTACATCTGAAAGAAAATTAGCCAAAAGGTGGAATTGGTCTAGAACTAAAGTTAGAAATTTTCTTGATTTGTTAAAAAAAGATAATATGATTGAGTTTAATAAAATACCACAAAAAAGAACCAGGTTAAAGGTGCTTAATTACAGTGATTATCAGAATATAAAGAACCAGATAAAAACCAGTAAAAAACCAGAAGAAGACCACAAAAGAACCAGCAAAGAACCACAAAAAGACCTAAACAATAATGATAATAATGATAATAAAATACATATACACGCAGATGAAATTGAAGAAATTTATAGCTGCTGGAAAGACTTATTATCAGATGTTAATAATGCTCGGTTAACTAAGAAAACTAAAAAATTGATAGCTACTAAACTTAAAAAGTGGGATAAAGAAGATATAAAACAATCAATTAAAAATTATAATGAAATTTACCGTTCAGATTATTATTACTCACATAATTGGACTTTACAGAAATTTATTAAGCAAAGTAACGGAGCAACAAGATTTCAGCCGGGTTTAGATCAAGAATACGATGGTGATATATGGAAAGATTATAAAAATAATCAGGATGAAGATAATACAGGGAAGAATTGGCAGGTGATGTAATTGAAATTATCACCACAAGAATTTGCTGATAAACATCTAGGAAAATATAAATTAAGTAATGGAAATATAATTACTGAATATTGTCCTTTTTGTAATGGCGGTCAGCATAATGATAAATGGACTTTTGGTGTTAGTTTAGATAATGGAGCATATAATTGTTTCCGTGGTAAGTGTGGAGCTAAAGGTTCTTTTTATGACTTGCATAAGCACTTCAATGAAAACTATGAATTTGATGATGATAAATATAATCAAAGCAATTACAGACATCATAAACCTAAGAAAAAAACATACAAAAAGCCTAAAGTAGATACCAATGAAGTAAATGATAAAATAAAAAAATATCTTAAAAAAAGATGTTTTTCAGTTGAAACTATTAATAAATGTGATATTAAAGAAAAAGATGGCAATGTAGTGTATGAATATTACAAAAACAAAGAATTAGTTTTAGTTAAATATAAGACACCTGATGATAAAAAGAAAATATGGTGTGAAAAAGGCGGGAAACCCGTATTATGGATGATGGATAAATGCAGCTATGATAAACCACTTATTATCACAGAAGGCGAATATGATGCTATGGCAGTTGTTGAGTCCGGATTTGATAATGTGGTGTCGGTACCGTTTGGTGCAAAAGATTATGATTGGATAGATCATTGTTGGAGTTTTCTTGAAAAGTTTAAAAAAATTATTATATGGTCTGATAATGATGAAGCTGGAAAAGAAATGAAAGAGGAAATTATTCCACGTTTAGGTAAATGGCGTTGTTATACTGTTAAATCTAAATACAAAGACGCTAATATTCACTTATACAAAGATGGTAAAGAGTCAGTAAGAAAAGCCGTTGAAAATGCAGATGAAGTACCAATAGATAGAGTTATTAACTTAGCTGATGTAAAACAATTAGATTTATCAAAAATAGAAGCTAGTAAGTCTTTTTTAGGACAGCTTAACAAATTATTAGGCGGCTATATGATGGGATATATTTCAATCTGGACAGGAGCTAATGCCAGTGGTAAATCAACATATTTAAATTTAGAAATGTTAGAATCAATTCAGCAAGGTTATGGTGCTGGTGTTTATTCAGGAGAATTAAGAGAAGATCTCTTTCAATATTGGATTAATTTACAGGCAGCCGGTCCAGAACATTTTAGATCAAAAATGCATTCTATCAAAGAAGAAATGGTTCCTTATGTAAAAAAAGACGTAAGAAATAAAATTACTAATTGGTATAACAAAAAGTTATTTTATTATGACATTCAGGATACTTCAAAGCCTGAGAAAATATTAGAAGCATTTGAAAATCTATACCGCAGATATGGCATTAAACAATTTTTTATAGATAATTTAATGACTATCGAATATGGTGGAAGTAAAAGCGAGTATTATCATAGGCAAAGTGGGTTTGTGACTAAATGCAAAAATTTTGCTAGCAGACTAAATGTTCATGTTCATATAGTAGCTCATCCTAAAAAACCAAAGAAGGGTGAGAGAATAACTAAGGAAGACATTGCTGGATTATATGAAATAACAAATAAAGCCGATAATGTACTTGTTATGCATAGAATTGATGATGATAATAAAAAAGAGTTTCCTGAATCTATACAGGTTAAATTGAAGGAAGCTAAGGCTAAAGCTGATGATAATAAACCTGTAAATATTAATGCTATTGATATATTAAAATCTAGAATTTATGGATGGCAGAAAGTAACTATACCGTTAGGATTTGAACCTAATACTAAAAGATTTTATCACTTTGAGAATGAACAAAAGAAATTTAAATCTTATGGCTGGGAGGATGATAACAATCTGGAGTAAATGGCTAAGAACTATCCATAGTTTACGAGTTGAAAGTGATATGACTTACACAGAAGCTGCCGATGAATTGCGCAAAATAGCAGATCACTATGATTGGTATGGAAAAACAAAGTTCAACGAGCAAGTCAACGATAGTTTAAAGGAGGATAGCAATGCAATGTGAAGTATGTGGCAAACGAACGAATAACAAGATAATGTGTAATGATTGTGCAGATGCTATTTCAGCAGTTAAAGGTGACGATAAATACTGGTGGCTAAATATTGATCAGAAAATGTACAAGCCAGATTATAAGTGTGGCAGGGTTAGAGAAGTTTAAGGAGGGGTAAATTGGAATATTACGAGTTTTTACAACAAAAAAAGCTAACGACAGAAGCTGTGGGAATTGATGTAAACGAAGATGAAATCAATCCACAGCTTTTTGATTTTCAGAAAGACATAGTAAGATGGGCGTTAAAAAAAGGCAGAGCTGCTATATTTGCGGACACAGGACTAGGTAAAACACCTATGCAGCTTGAATGGTCAAAGCATATACACGGGGAAACAGGAGGAAGTATATTAATATTAGCACCATTGGCAGTAGCAGAACAGACAGTCGGAGAAGGTGTTAAGTTTGGTATTGAAGTTAATCACTGTCATAGTCAAGATGATGTGGTTAATGGTATTAATATAACAAATTACGAAAAGTTGCATAAATTTAATCCAAAGGAATTTAAAGCAGTTGTGTTAGATGAAAGCAGTATTTTAAAGTCATATACTAGCAAAACACGAAATAAGATAATTAACTTATTTAAACATACTGAATACAAATTAGCTTGCACTGCAACACCTTCACCTAATGACTACAAAGAGTTAGGTAACCACAGTCAATTTTTAAACATCATGACACGTGGTGAAATGCTAGGTATGTTTTTTGTGCATGATGGTAGCAGGACAAGCCAATGGAGATTGAAGGGGCATGCTGAAAATGAATTTTGGAAATGGGTATCAAACTGGGCGGTGATGGTCAAGAAACCAGAAGACTTAGGTTATGAAAATGATGAATTTGACTTACCACCACTTAGAAAGCATAGTATCGTATTAGAACCAGAAGAAACACCAGATAATACTTTGTTTCATGTGGCTGCTGAAAGTTTGATGGATAGACGTAGGGCAAGACGTGAAACTATTGCTGAAAGGACAGATAAAGCGGCCAAAATAGTCAACAATACAGACGATACCTGGATAATATGGTGTAACTTGAATGACGAAAGTAGTGAGTTAACGAAAAAAATACCTGAAGCCGTGGAGATACAGGGTTCGCATAGCCAAGAAGTCAAAGAACAACGAATGAAAGATTTTACCAATGGTGATATAAGGGTGTTAGTCACGAAGCCGAGTATAGCCGGGTTTGGAATGAACTGGCAGCATTGTAATAACGTTGCTTTTGTGGGGTTGTCAGATAGTTATGAACAATTTTATCAAGCTATTAGGCGCTGTTGGAGGTTTGGCCAGAAAAATCCAGTTGATGTTTATATTATAACTTCGAAATTGGAGGGGAATGTATTAGATAACATTGAAAGGAAGGAGGAACAGGCACAGAAAATGGCAGTTAACATGATAGAACACACGAAAAAGTTACAGATAGATAATTTAAGAGGCAGCAGAACAGACAGGATGAGGTATAAGGAAGAATATGAGCAAGGCAAGGACTGGAAGTATTATTTGGGTGACAGTGTAGAAATTATACAAAAATTTGATAACGGGAGTATTGATTACACTATATTCAGCCCACCTTTTGAGGACTTGTATACTTATACTAACAGCGAAAGAGATATGGGTAACTGTAAAGGGGAGGAAGAATTTAAAAAGCACTTTAAATTTTTAGTAAGTGAGTTGTTTAGAGTAACTAAGCCGGGTAGGTTATTATCCTTCCACTGCATGAACTTACCAACGACAAAAGCTTTTGATGGTGTAATAGGCATTAAGGATTTCAGGGGTACGCTTATACAGCTATTCAAGAGTGAGGGGTGGATATTTCATTCAGAGGTATGTATTTGGAAAGATCCAGTTGTGGCTATGCAACGGACAAAAGCATTAGGATTGCTTTACCGACAGCTTAAAAAAGATAGTGCTATGAGCCGGCAAGGGATACCTGATTATTTAATAACCATGAGGAAGCCGGGAAACAATCCCGAGCCTGTCGGACATAAACCTGATGATTTCCCGCTTGATGATTGGCGCAACATAGCAAGTCCTGTATGGACTGATATTAACCAGTCTAACACGTTGCAGTATCGTTCTGCACGTGATGACAAAGATGAAAAACATATTTGTCCGTTGCAGCTTGATGTTATCGAGAGAGGACTGAGGTTGTGGAGCAATGAAGGAGAAACTGTTTTTGATCCATTTGGTGGTATTGCGAGCACAGGTTATCAGTCATTGAAGATGAATAGAAAATTTATTGGTATTGAGTTAAAAGAGTCTTACTGGCAGCAAGGGGTTAAAAATTTAAAGTTAGCAAATAAAGAAAAACGACAGATGTCATTATTTTAAGGAGGTGTACAAAATTGAGGGGTATACCTAAATTGCCAGATTTTAAACCTGAGTTTGGCAATCGGAAACAAATAGAAAAGATAAAAAAATATAAGAGGGAGAAAGAAGCATATGATAATTCTGATTGGTATAAGGTAGAACTTGAAGTTAATAATTGCAGCAGTTATGAAATTCAGGCAAATAGTAAGGAAGAAGCAATAGAAAAAGCAGGAGAAAAATATTTTGATGCATTGATAGATTGGGCTGATTATAGAAGCAGGGTATTAAGGAAAATCGTTAAGGCGGAAGAAAAAGGTAAAGATAAAATAAATAACACTAATAATAATTTAACATTATTTTAAGGAGGAATAACATGAAACTAACAGCGTATAAACACGAATTAGAAACAGCACTCAACGCGGTAGCAGGGGCACGAGGTAGCAATAGCGACATGATTATTACAAAGGGTATATACATGAAGGACAACATAGTATTAGCAACCGATCTTGAGTTAGGGATTAAAACTAATTTCAAAGCTGACATTATCAATAGTGGGGCAGTAGTATTTCCTGGTGGGCAAATACTAAATATAGTCAAAGAGTTGCCAAATGAGCAAGTTAAGATAACAGTCAATGATAATCTAACAGCTAAGATAGAATGTGGTAACTCAAAATTTGAAATTAATTGTTATAACGCTGACGAGTATCCACAGTTGCCGAGAGTGAAGGAGCCTAAGACATTGGAGGTCGACAGCAGTAAATTAGTTGAAGCATTTAATAAGGTCAAGGTGGCTGCTAGCACAGATGAAACTACACCTAATTTGTGTGGTGTTTACTTGTCAGAAGGCGACTTTGTTGCAACAAACAAGTACAGAATGGCAACAATGGAAACTAATATTAAGACTGATTCCATGATACTGCCGGCAAAGTCAGCTAGTGAAGTTGTCAAACTAGGAGCAGACAAGATAGAGTACAGTGATAATTATATCAAGTTTATTGCTGGTGATACAGTTCTTATCAGCAGATTAATCGAAGGACAATTCCCAAATTATAATCAGGTTATACCAGATGATGCAAAAACATATATTACAACACACGTAAAAACGTTAAATGACGCTGTAAGACGTGTATATATCGTGGCAAAAGAGGACACAGGTGTTATAAGACTAACAACGAATAAAACCCGCCTAGAAATAGCTTCTGTGGGCGGAGAAGGAGAAGCACATGAAACGATTGAGAGTGAAATAGAGGGAAAAGATAGAACAATCAACGTGCAGGCTAACTACTTGATGGACTTGCTGAAAACTATAGATGGTGAATATGTAAGGATAGGGCTGAATAGTAATATCAAACCGTTAATAGTAGGAGAAGAAGATTACACACATCTTATTATGCCGATGAGGAATGATTAAACATTCGTGTAATATTGTTGCACTTTTGTGGAGGGGTAAAAATGAAATTTCTAGAGAAAATTAAAGGTTATTTTAAGAAAGAAGAAATACCAGAAGTAGCAAGATTTAAAGATTTTATTTGGTATGCTAAAAGACATTATGGAGAATATCCTTATGATGATTTAATAGACAAACTTAAAATAGTACAAAGTCATGTATGTGGAACACCTATTGAATATTGTTACGAAAAAGATATATTAGACATTTTACAAATTATCATTAGAGAAAATTACAATGAATGGCAATATAGCAGACTATTAGAAGATTTAATTGAACGAATGTGTTTCCCTTTTGATGAAAATAGAAAAATCGAAAATGTAAAAGATATGATATATTTTTTGCTTATCAGAATTGAATTATTGCGAGTTAGAGATAATGAAAAAGTATTAGTCAATATGGGTGAAAAAGATACAGAACTTGAAGAAAAAATTAGAAAATATGAAGTTGAAGGTGATTAAATGATATTGCCAATAATTTTATTTGTTTTGTTTTTAATTGTTAGTGGATTTCAAATATATTGTAGTTTAAAACCGATAAAAGGCAAAAATATTTTATGTAAGATTGGGCAATGGTTAATTAGTTAAACATAATCAAGGTATAGTTTCATAAATAAAGGAGGTTTTTCATGAGTGGAAGTTATATAGATTCACCTCAAATTGATTGTAATATTAAGTTTAATAAAGAAAATAATTGTTTCGTATGTGAATGTGGGTTTGATGAATTAAACCTTGATGAACACGGTAGAAGATTAGATATGGGAGATAATATTCAGATATTCTTTAATTTGGAATGTCCTGAATGTTATACACAATATACTGTTGATTATATAGGGAATAAAATTAATAAAGCATAAAAATCAAGGAGGTAATAATATGAGTAAAAGTGTTATGGAGAAAATTTGGGATATTATTAATGACAGGTTAAAAGATGGAAAATGGGAAGAAGGAGATCAAGAAGCTATAGTTTTAAATGATGCAGTTGTAAATTTGACTTACATTGATAATGATTTTGATGTGGAAGTTATAGCAGGTGAACCTATAAAGTATGATGTTAATTTAAACTTAACAGAATAAAACAATACGGCGGTATTGTG
>JAIPEV010000065.1 GCA_021736965.1 Halanaerobiales bacterium
CTTGAAAACCTAATTCGGGATTTCTATGAATTTTTCTTCTCCAGTTTATCATTTCCTCTTTTATTTCTTCTGCTTTTTGGTTAATTAACTCTTTTTGTATCATCTTTTACTCCTTTCAACTTAACCTATTTTATCTCCGACTTTAACATCCTTATCAGGACTTAATAAAACCACTCCACTTTCATTATAGATACCTAATATTAACACTTCGGACAAAAAGTCAGCTATTTGAAGTGGTTTAAAATTAACAATTGCTATCACTTTTTTATTAATAAGATCCTCTTTATCATATAGTTTTGTAATTTGAGCACTAGATTTTTTCAAACCTATCTTATTACCAAAATCAATCCATATTTTATATGATGGTTTAATTGCGTTTTTAAAGTCTCTTACTTTTTTTATCTTTCCTACTCTTATATCAAGTTTTTTAAAGTTTTTTAGATCAACATATTTCTCCAATTTCTCAAACCTCCTATAAATTCATATATAATATCCCCTATTGATAAAATTGACATAGTTTCTAAATTAATATATCATTTAATATAGATATAGATATAGATATAGATATGAGGTGTTATTAAATGCAAAAACATAGTTCGAAAAAAATGGGTACAGAACCAATTGTACCTCTATTATTTAGACTTTCAATCCCTTCTATAATAGCTATGGCTGTTCAAGCTTTTTATAATGTAGTAGATAGTATATATGTGGGTCGTTTAGGAACAGACCCCTTGTCTGCCTTATCCTTAAGTTTCCCTATTCAAATGATTATTATTGCTATTGCAGTTGGAACAGGTATTGGTACAAGTTCACTTATTTCAAGATTATTAGGTAAAGGAAATAGAGAAAAAGCAGCAAATGCTGCAGAACATGTGATTTTGATCTCTTTATTTTATAGTATTATAATTGCAACTATTGGATATTTTTTATCTGATAGACTTTTTTATATTTTTACAAATGATCAAACTTTGATTAGATTAGGAACTGAATATATTTCTATTATCTTAGTAGGATCAATAGCACTCTTTTTCCCAATGATTTCTAATAATATACTGAGAGGTGAAGGAAATACATTCGTTCCGATGGTAATAATGATTGTGGGAGCCATTATTAATATTATTTTAGACCCCTTATTGATATTTGGAATTTGGATTTTCCCTCAACTTGGTATTCAAGGTGCAGCTATCGCGACTGTTACAGCCCGTTTTATCAGTGGAATAATTTTAGTTTTTATGTTATTTAGTGACAAAAATGAACTCAAAATAGACTTTAAATCATTTAAATTTGATTTCAATATAATAATTGAAATATATAAAGTAGGATTTCCAGCTATGATTATGCAGCTTTTAGCTAGTTTTATGTTAGCTGGGATGAACAAAATTTTAGCCTCTTATACCACAACTGCAATTGCTGCTGCTGGCATATATTTTAGATTACAGTCCTTTATTTTTATGCCTGTCTTTGGTCTAAATCAGGGGTATATGCCTATAGTAGGTTATAACTATGGACATAACAATCCAAAACGAATGGTTAAAACAATGAAATTAGCTATTTTAATTGGTTTTGCTTTCACTTTGATTGGTTTTATATTATTTCAAACAATACCTAAACAATTGGTTACATTATTTAATAATGATCCTGAACTGATTAGAATTGGTTCTATTGCTCTTAAAAAAATAAGTATAGCTTTTCCTATTATTGGTCCTGCCATCATAATATCTACTACATTTCAAGCTATAGGAAAAGGTCTACCAAGTTTATTTTTCTCATTCTTGAGACAGATAATAATATTATTACCTACTATGTATCTTTTAGGTATTTATTTTGGTTTAGATAATTTATGGTATGCTTTTCCCATCTCAGAGTTTATTAGCGTAATTCCAGCAGCTATCTGGTTAAGACTTACATTCAAAAAAGTTATTAATGATATGGAAAACACCTTAGACTTTGATAGTATCCCTTTATAATCAAAGTCTAATTTTTCTTATTTTTAAATATAATTACTAAACCTATTGATATCAGCCCAATAGCTATAAAATCTGGACTTAAATCAAATTCAAAATTAAACCATACTTTTAACAAGAAAACTAATCCTAAACCAAATAATATATAGCCAAGTATCTTCATTCTTTTTTCTTTTTGTTTTTTTAATGCTCTTTGATCAATATCTTTTTCTATCTGCTCTAAATCAAGTGGTCTTTCTGGAATTATAATCCAAGCTATAATATAACCCAAAAAGCCTACTCCGCCCATGAAAAAAATTATTAAAAATATAAGCCTAATAATTATTGGGTCTATTTCAAAGTATTCTCCTAGCCCTCCACACACACCTCCTATCATCTTATTATCTCTTGATCGATATATTTTCTTATTCATCGATCCAATTCCTCCTTTAATCTATTTATTTAATACCTACTGCTTATTCTTTATTTTATCAATTAAGTTTCTAGTGAATCTAGCTGTCATCCCCCAAATTATGTGGTTTTTATATTCATAAAAATTAATAGGATATTCCCCATCTCTCCAATCATAATCCTTCCCATTTTTTATTAGATGATAAGGAAAATTTTCATTAATTTCATGTTTACAGTTAATAAGGTGTCTCTCAGGTTCATTTTCTAAAAAGTAGTTTATCGGTACTAAAAAGATATCTTTTACCTCTGCTTTATTAATCTTTAATTCTTTTATATTTTCAATTTTGAGATAACCTAAAAAAGGATACAAGGCTATATTGAAAGGTGGTATTAAATAATCCAACTGTCCTAAAATCTCTACTTTAGATTGATCGATACCTAACTCCTCAACTGTTTCTCTTAAAGCTGCTTCTCTAGGACTTTCTGCTTTTTCTATTTTACCTCCCGGAAAAGATATTTCTCCAGGTTGAGTTCCAATTTCTTCTGATCTAATTTCATATAGTAAATGCAACTTTTTATTCACCTTAACTATAGGTAATAAAACTCCATATTCTGCTTTAACACCTAAAGGTTTTATATTACTTTCATTTA
The DNA here is from genome assembly GCA_021736965.1 of Halanaerobiales bacterium. Lineage (GTDB taxonomy): Bacteria > Bacillota > Halanaerobiia > Halanaerobiales > M55B127 > M55B127. The sequence goes on from JAIPEV010000065.1 coordinate 3,006, forward strand.
CCCTTTTTTTAATTAAATTCAAATACATTATAGTCACCTCTAATAAATACATTTCTTATATTATAATATATAATCAACAAAAAAGGCAACCCTATATTAGATTGCCTTAATCAAAAAGATAGTCTAATAATAAATTTACTTTTATTAGACTTCTTTATAAATAAATTTTAAAACCTTAACTTTAATAAAAGTAAAACTATAATTTTAACCTTATCTGTTTAAACAAAGGTACTGAATCTAGATTTGCTTGATTTTTTCTTTAAACATCTTATTTACCATTTGAGGATTAGCTTTTCCTTTAGTTTCTTTCATAACCTGTCCTACAAGAAAACCTATCGCCCTATCTTTGCCATTCTTTATATCTTCAATTACATCAGGATTATCTGCAATAATATCTTTTACTATCTCTTCAAGCTTATCTTGATCACTAATCTGTTTTAATCCCTTTTCTTCAACAATATCTTTAGGGCTTTTACCAGTATAAAAAATCTCTGCAAAAACAGTTTTAGCAATTTTTGTACTAATAGTTCCTTTTTCAATTAGTTTAAGCATATCAGCTAATAATTTACCGTTTATTTTTGTATCTGAAATAGACATCTTCTCTTCATTAATTAATCTCAAAAACTCTCCCATTACCCAGTTACTAACCTCTTTAGGGTCATTATATTCTAAGACACAGTCTTCAAAAAAATCAGCAAGTTCTCTGGTGTCTGTCAAAACTTCAGCATCATATTCAGGTATATTATATTTATTAATAAATCTATTTTTTCTTTTATTAGGTAGTTCAGGTAAATTATCTTTTATCTTACTTTCCGATTCTTGATCTATCTCTATAGGAACTAGATCAGGTTCTGGAAAATACCTATAATCATTAGCTTCTTCTTTACCTCTCATTGAAATCGTTATATTTTTATTTTCATCCCAGGTTCTGGTTTCTTGAATAATATCTTTATTGCTTTCAATAAATTTTCTTTGCCTTTTTTGTTCATATTCCAAAGCTTTTTCTATAGCTTTAAATGAATTCATATTTTTTAACTCCACCTTGGTACCAAACTCTTTTTGACCGTAAGGTCTTAAAGAAATATTAGCATCACATCTAAGAGAACCTTCTTCCATATTACAGTCAGACACCTTTAAGTATTCTAGAGTTTTTTTCAAATGTTTTAAATACTCTCTAGCTTGTTCAGGAGTTCTTATATCAGGCTCACTTACAATTTCAGCTAAAGGAACACCTGTCCTATTATAATCTACTAGGCTACCTGAAGAACTATCTATACTACCTTCGTGGATTAGTTTACCTGCATCTTCTTCTAAATGAATCCTGGTAATCCCTATTCTATGTTCACCTTCTTTGGTCTTAACATTAATATGACCATTTTTTGCTAAAGGAAGATCATACTGTGAAATTTGATAAGCCTTTGGTAGATCGGGATAGAAGTAATTTTTGCGATCAAACTTACTATAAGATGCTATTTCACAGTTTAAAGCCAATCCTGTCATTAATAAATAATCAACCGCTTTTTTATTCAAAACAGGTAGTGATCCAGGTAAACCTAAACAGATTGGACATGTATTAGTATTTGGCTCTCTCCCAAACTCAGTACTACAGGAGCAAAATATTTTTGAGTCTGTGTCTAGCTGTACATGTACTTCAAGGCCAATGATGGTTTCGTACTTATTATCCATTTTTACACCTCCACCTCTATTTCAATTCTGGATACTTAATATCCAGATTTAGTATTTTTTCTAATGTATAAGCAGCTTGTATAATTTTTTCTTCTTTGAAATGTGGTCCCATTATTTGAAATCCTATCGGCAAGCCTTTATTATCAAAACCACAGGGAATAGATATAGCGGGTATCCCAGCAATATTTACAGGGACAGTAAATATATCTGCTGCATACATCTCTAATGGATCTCTTTTTTCTCCTAATTTAAATGCTGTGCTTGGAGTAGTAGGAGATACCATTAAATCAAACTCTTTAAATATTTTATTAAAATCATTTTTAATTAAGGTCCTTACCTTTTGAGCTTTTAAATAAAAGTCATCATAATAACCTGCACTAAGGACATAAGTTCCCAGCATAATACGTCTTTTTACTTCTTCACCAAAACCTTCTTTTCTGGTTTCACTAAACATATCCCTTAAATTGTTTACATTATCTGATCTTAAGCCATAACGTACACCATCATATCTCGCTAAATTTGAACTGGCTTCAGCAGTTGCAATTATATAGTATGCAGCCAGAGCATATTCTGCTCCTGTTACATCTACTTTTTTAACTTCTGCTCCAGCCTCTTCTAATTTTTTAACAGCTGAAATAACTGAATTTCTTACTTGATCATCAAATTCCATCTCAAAGTATTGATTTGGAATGCCAATTTTCATACCCTTAACATCATTTTTTAGATACTTAGTATAGTCCGGATAATTATTGTTTATACTAGTAGAATCATTTTTATCTTTCCCTGTAATCACATTCATCATTATCGCAATATCATCAACTTTTTTGGCCAGGGGACCAATTTGATCAAGTGAAGATGCAAAAGCTACTAGACCATATCTTGACACAGCCCCATAAGTTGGTTTAAGTCCTACTACACCACAAAATGAAGCAGGTTGTCTAATAGAACCACCTGTATCTGAACCCAATGCAACCGGAGCCATACCTGCTGCAACGGCAGCTGCAGAACCACCACTAGATCCTCCTGGTACTCTGTTTTTACCCCAGGGATTAACTGTAGGGAAAAAAGCAGAGTTTTCTGTTGAAGATCCCATAGCATATTCATCCATATTTGTCTTTCCTAATATAATACCTCCAGATTTTTTTACCTTTTTAACTACTGTTGCATCATATGGAGGGTTATACTTTTTTAGCATTTTAGATGAACATGTAGTTTTAATGCCTTCAGTAGACATGTTATCTTTAAAAGCAACTGGTAATCCCTTTAGATAATCATCAATATAGTCTTTAGTTTTTAACTGATCTATCTTAATATTATTATTCAAAGATACAAATGCTTTGATCCTTTTATCAACATTACTAATTCTAAATGAAATTGATTCATGAATATCTTTTAATTTTACTCTATTTTCTTTTAGCATTTTTATTAGTTCTGATAATGAACATTTATATAATTCCATTTATTTTATCCCCAATAAAAGGGATCTACACCTCCTTTATTTTTTTTCTTCATCCATTATTTTAGGTACTCTAAATTGATTATTACTACGTTCTGGAGCATTTTTTAGTACTTTTTTAATATCTAATGAATCTTTAACAACATCATCTCTTAATACATTTTTAACCGGAACTGTATAAGATGTTGGTCTAATGTTATCTGTTTTTAATTCATCAAGTTTTTCTATATAATCTAAAATATCACTTAACTGTTTAGAAAACTTTTTCACCTGATCTTCACTTAACTTTAGGCTTGCTAAATTAGCAATATACTTCACTTCCTTTTGATCAATCAACTTTTATCACTCCTCATCATCTTTTTTATTATAACTATCTAATAGTTTGCCTCCAACCAAAACTCTAATTAACGTACTAATTCCTATCGCTATAAACCCAATTATAAACAAATTAAAATAAATAATAGCAAACCTAGTTTCAACTATACCAAATACACCCATTATTAGATAAACGGTTAAAGAAAATGCAAAGTACCTCCTATATAAAATAAAAGCGGGAGCTAAATATCTACTATTATGGTATTTGGTTTTAATTAAATTTAAAAGCCAGTTTGCAATAACAATTGTTATTATTTGAAATGCAAAGATAGTAATCGACCATGGCCATAAATATTTAAAACTATAAATTGCAATAAAAATTATTGATAATACTGAGATAACTAAACTATATTTATAAAACTCGTATTTACCCAAAATTAGTTACCTCCTTTGATCAGCTTTTTAAACTCATTTTCTGTTAAAATATTAAGGTCTAACTTTTCTGCTTGATTATACTTTGAGCCTGGATTATCCCCAACTACTAAATAAGAAGTTTGGGGACTGACACTTGATTTAACTTCACCACCATACTTTCTTACAAGCTCAGAAGCTTCACTTCTTGTGTAATTATCCAAAGCACCTGTAAAGACAAAAGATTTGTTCTTAAGATGCTGATTTAGATCAGTATTGTCCTTTTCTTTTTCCATATTTAGATCTGCTTCTTTTAATTTTTCTAATACAATCAGATTATGCTCACTTTTAAAAAAGTTTTCAATACTTTCAGCAATGACTGGTCCAACTTCATTTATTGTTACCAACTTTTTTTTACTTGCTTTTTTTAATTGTTTTATTGAACTATATTTTTCACTTAAAATCCTTGAGGCATTACTACCTACATGCCTTATTCCTAAGGCATATATTAACCTATTTAACTCCCTATTTTTACTTGACTTAATTGCCTTTATTGCATTTTCAGATGATTTATCTCCCATCCTATCTAGTTTAATTAAATCTTTTTTGTTAATAAAGTACAGATCAGCATAATCTTCAATTAGATTGTTTTCTAATAGTTGTTCTATTAAAGATGGTCCAACTCCTTTGATATCCATAGCATCTCTTGAAACAAAATGTAGTATACTTTCTTTTCTTTGAGCTGGACAACTAATATTAGTACATCTTGTCACTGCCTCACCTTCTTCTCTGAAAACTTTTTCACCACAGACAGGGCAGTCTTTAGGCATCTGAAACTTAACTTCATTACCAGTTCTTTTTTCTTTGATAACTTTTACAACCTCTGGTATTACATCTCCTGCTTTTTGAATTAAAACTGTATCATTAATTCTAACATCTTTTCTTTTTACTTCATCTTCATTATGTAAAGTAGCTCTACTTACAGTTGAACCATCTATTAAAACAGGTTCTAAAACTGCATTTGGTGTTAAAGCCCCAGTTCTACCAACTGTAACTACAATATCATTAACTTTTGTCGTCTTTTGTTGAGCCGGAAATTTGTAAGCGATAGCCCAACGGGGACTTTTTGATGTAGAACCCAACTTCTCTCTTAATAACAGTTGATTGATCTTTATGACCATTCCATCAATTTCAAAATTAATCTCTTCTCTTTTTTTTATCCATTCTTTACAAGTTTTAATCACTTGTTCTATATCTTTACATTTTTTAAACCAATTTATATTAAAGCCAGCTTTTTTTAAAAATATCAGTGCATCTTGATGTGTTTTTATATTATATTTATTATCATCAAAACTTACTAAATCATAAGCTATAAATGAAAGTGGCCTATCTGCAGCAACTTTAGGATCTAACTGTCTAACTGATCCTGCCGCTGCATTTCTTGGATTTGCAAATAAATTTTCTTCGTTTTTTTCTCTTTTTTTATTTAACCTTTCAAAATCATTCTTCTTTATAAATACTTCTCCTCTTAATTTTAAATCAATACTATCATTCTTTAACTTTAAAGGAATACTTTTTATCGTCTTTAGATTATGAGTAACAT
>JAIPEV010000066.1 GCA_021736965.1 Halanaerobiales bacterium
AAGGAAATGGCTGACAATTTTGAGACAGTATTGAAAGAAGCAGAAGAGAATATGTATCAAAATAAAGTGCATGAAAGTAAAAGTATTCATAATACCATTCTTGATTCATTAGAAACAATGCTGAGGAAAACATCCGATGAGACTTTAGAACACAGTCAACGGCTTGAGGATTTAGCTGTAGATTTAGGAAAGGAATTGGATTTATCACAACATGAGTTAGATGTTTTAGCCTCATTAGCAAATCTACATGATTTGGGCAAAATAACTATTTCTAAAGACATTTTAGAAAAACCAGGTTCCTTGTCTGATAAAGAATGGGAGGAAATTAAAGGACACCCAAAAACAGGTTTTAAAATAGCTAATTCTTCTCCTAAATTAAATGAGATAGCTGAAGACATCTTATACCATCATGAAAAATGGGATGGTGATGGTTATCCACAGGGGCTTGCAGGTGAGGATATACCACTATTGGCCCGTATAATCTCCATTATTGATGCCTATGATGTAATGACTAATGGTAGACCTTATAAAGAGCCCATGAGCAAAGAAGAAGCTATTAAAGAAATAAAGAGGTGTGCAGGTAGTCAGTTTGATCCTAAAATTGTTGACATCTTTGTAAATCAAGTCTTAAATCAATAAAAATAAATAAGGATATAAAAACTTAAATAAAATTATAAGGTAAATTAATAGAGATAATCATTTGACTAGATTATATTTTTGGATCTTCTCCATATCTGTTGGTAAAATTTAAATAAAAAAGAAAGACATAAGCTTAAAGACCTCTAATATTTATCTACAATAAATATAAGAGGAAGTCTCCCCTCATGTCCAATTTTAGTATATTATGTTTATTCCTCTTTTGTCGAGAAAAAATTGATAGCTTTTATCAAATTATTGAGTCTGAAAACGGTATGGTTCTTTTTAATACCGTTAGTCCTGATCAAAGATATAAACCTACTTGTTATAAATGCGGTAGCAAAGTTGATTGAATACATTCATATCATCAAAGAACTTTAAGAAATTAAAATTCTGGTAAAAAATCGGTTTTATCATCCAAAACTATCGCAAAGTTTACTGCCCTAGTTGCGGCAAAACTAGAGTTGAAGAACTAGAGATTACTGATCCTGGTGGAGCTTTGTAACATATAGGATGGCCCAATATATTCATTGCTTTTGTTGTCTAATGCCGATCGATCAGGTTGCTAAACACTTTAAACTGGATTGCAAAACAGTCAAAGAAATAGATAAAAAATTCTTAAAAGAAAAATATCGTGATACTGACTATACAAATTCCGGTTATAGTGCTATTGATGAAGTTTCTATTGGTAAATACCATAAATATATGACAGTTGTTTTAGACTTCATTACCGGCCGTGTAATTTGGTGTAGTAAAGATAGAAAAGCTGAAACTTTAGATGAATTTTTTAAGAATATGCCTTAATAAAGATCTTTAAATATCAAAGTATTAACCATGGACATGTGGAATCCTTGTTTATATTTTTAAGGATGAATTTAAACTTATCTGGGAAACTAAGAATTCTAAAGATATGGAAGAAGCCCTAGATACTTGGTGTTTATTGGCCTTAGAGTCAGGCCTTAAATCAGTAAGCTATTTTGTAGATATAGTACAAAGATATAAATATGGAATTATAACTTATTGAGAATGTCCGATTCATACTTCCAAATTAGAAGGAACTTACAACAAAATCAAAGAGATTAAAAAAAGCATATGGTTATCCTGATGTAGATTACTTTAAGCTAAAGATTCGTCAGGGTTTTTTTAGTTTATGACTTACTAATATGGAGAAGAACCTTTTTTATTAACTTGAGATGGTTATTGACTTTTCTCCAACATTTCATTAATTAAATCTTTAGTGTTCATAAAAATCTTCCTTTATATATGAATTAAAGTGATTACAAAGCCCATTTCATTCTTTGCTTGAGAATATCTTTAGTTAAATAACCTGTGTAATCGAATACTTGCAGGTTGAATCTATAATCATCTGTACAATAATCTTTCCATTTCTCAGCAACGAACTTTATATTTTCTGCTGTTATCAAGCCTACATCTGTATCTTCATTAGATTGGACTTTTAATTTTTGGGCTTTCATTAAGCAGTTTGAATTAAAAGAAGGTGCTACTATTAGAAACAATGTCACTCTATTATTTTCGCTTTGGATATATCTTTTGAATTGGTTAAAGTGTTTATCAGGAAAGTTATATTTTTTCTCACAACTTTTATTATCCCATAATATCACATCATTATTATCACAGACTAACCTTCCATCAGGGTTATCATTACCCTTCATTGTTGTTGGTGCATGGCCTAATAATTCTTTAAATAAATAATTAGTAGCTTCTTCAAAATAATGTTCTACTGCCAAATCTTTATTGATTACATTATTGCCCCTCAACTGGTCATATTCTCTATTTGCGAGTTCTTCTATATAATTAAAATATAGTTCTCTAGGGTTACTACTTTCTACTTCATATGTAACTAGATTATCATAGAAGTTTAATATATTATTTATTCTTTCTTCCTTGGTACCACTGATATTTGTATTTTCTAAATCCAATAAAATTTCTCTTAATTCATTTTTTGTTAGTTCATTTAATGCCATTGAAGGTTTAATTTGGGTTTTTAATATTCTCGTGATGAGTTCTTTTTTTGAACCTGTATAAGGGAAATTGTAATTTTTTAATATTATCTTCAAATAATCCTTTTTTAATTTTTTTAATAGTAATTTATAGGTACTTTCCTTTAATTCAACCCCTAGTATTTCCTTCATGGTGGAGGCAATTTCTTCAGGTATTACGTAATAAGTATTCTCATCCCTAAGCCTTGTTACCAATCCTCTATATTGTAAATCTTTCAGGCTTTCTTTTATAGGTTTATAGCCATGAATTTTATTACCTTTTTGAGGGAAATAACTTAATCTACTTTCGATAATTCTATGTTCATTTTTACTTAGCTCTAATTCTTTCCTTAAAGTATTTAGGATATTTTGTTCATGTGGACTTATATCATCTTGCCATTTCCAAGCAGCGATTAATACTTTTTTATAAATTTTCAAAGCTTCCTCATCAGTATATTTCAGACATCCTTCTTTTTTGCTTTTTTTTAGTATTTCTTTTTCTTCGTCTTTTAATTTTTGTATCAACTCATTTTTTTCACATTTATAATTATTTTCATTAATGAGAATATGTAGTAATAAATTATTTAGTAATCTAATGTTTCTATCAATATGTATAAAATTTAACTTGATTTTTATTCTATCAAAGTCAGCGAATTCATTTTTATTCTTTAAAATAAGTGTTCTCATTTCATCTTCATCATCTTTAGGAGTGTCTTTCAGAAAACTATCAACTAACCTTCCAAGATAAAGTTTTGACATTTTAGAAACGATTTCTTCTAATTTCATTTTTCTCCTCCTTAGTTTTTACAGTAATAATTCTATTTAACTCAATATATATAAATTGAATTTTGTATTTATTAATTATATTATATGAAGTTATAAATTTACCTTTAATTATTTGTAAGATATTTACAAAATCTTAATTGCAAGGTTTAATGCCCGGTTTTTATGTTTTGATCTTGTATAAAACTCAAAAATTTTCAGGTAACTCCTTTAGCATGTTCAAATAATTGCTCTAATGTCTTGAAATTAAACATTTTTCTTGGATAAGTATTTATGAATTTTTGTATCGATTTAACAACTTTTCTGCTCAGGCCTTTAAAACTAGCCCCCTTCGGTAGAAACCTTCTAATGAATCTGTTATTGTTTTTGTTATTACCACGCTGCTAACTACAATAAGCATCACAATAATAAACTTTAGTTCTTTTTATGCTACTTCCAGTAAAAGATTCTTCAATACGTTCATAATCATAAAATTCTCTACCATTGTCGGTTGTAATACTTTTGAATGTCTACTACACCCACATCCTTCTTTCTACCCTATCTAGTCCCTTTATCACAGCCTCCTGGGTCTTAGAAGGTATCTTTTCTATGATTTCCTTACGGGATTTCCTTTCAGTTAAAACTAATAAATTAGGTTCCTCACTATCTTTTTGCCCCTCTATCAAATCCATTTCAAAGTGGCCTATTTCCGATCTTTTATCAGCTGCTTTAGGTGGAGCATTGTATAATTAAATGCACAAAGTGATAAAAGAAAGCAAAAAAAGATGACACATACTCCCACCTCATGTATAATGTTTTTAGAACAAAAACCAAAATACATGGAAGGCGGGAAATATGTGCCAAGATAATTATACCACAGATAACCGAAAAGGGAAACATCTAACCTATGATGATCGGAAAATAATTGAGCACTTATACAATATTCAGGATAAATCAGCAACAGAGATTGGTGAGGAATTAGGGAGTCATCGAACGACCATCAGTAGGGAGATAAGGAAGGGTGAAGTGGAATTAAGAAATAGTGATTATACGATAAGAAATGAATATGTGGCCGATAAAGGCCAGCAGGTATATGATAATAATGCAACCGCCAAGGGTCCGAAAATTAAGCTAGCCAAAGAGCATGATTTAGCGGATTTTATTAAAGAAAAGATTAAAGATAAATTTTTTCCCGAAGTAATTGCCAATGAGATAAAAGAGATGGACGAATTTGAGATTAATCTTAACCAGAAAACGCTTTACAATTTTATAGATAAAGAGATACTTATAATGAATTGGGAAGATCTAACTTACGGTAATTATAAAAAGTCTGGTTTTATTAATAAAAGAGAAAAAGAATCGACAAGAAGGCACAAACAGGGTAGACAGATATCTGATCGTTGAGAGTATAAAGAAGTCATCGAGCTCATGGACGGTGAGAAAAACAAAGGAGAACCCTATTTATTGCTATTAACAGAAAGATGTTCAAGAACGGAAATAATCGTGAAGTTAAAAGCCAAAACCCAAACAAAAGTGATAAAAGATCTGGACCGAATAAAACGTAGAATGGGTGTCTGTAAAATTAGAAGTCAATTTAGGACAATAACGTCCAATAATGGCTAATAATTTAGCATTTACAGGGGTGTAGAGATGTCATTTACCGCGAGCAGTATGCCGAGAACATCCCAGCATATTATTCCTGGCAGAGGGGTAGTAATGAGAATTTAAATAAGATGATTAAAAAATTCATTCCCAAAGGAAAAATACTGTAAAAAAGAAATAAAAAAGATTCATAGCTGGATTAATAACTTTCCCAGAAAGATGTTTAATATTAAGGAGCGCTAATAAAGTATATCAGCAAATTAGAGCAGATAAAGATGAATTATATATGAGCTAAAGGGAGTAAACAGAAAGGCAGACCCAAAAGTAATTCCAGAAAATGGTATTTTTCCCCCCTTTTTAAAAAGGGGAGACCTTAGTAATCAAAACCTAAGAACAAATTCAAGAAATACGTGCATTAAACCTTGCAAAGAACACAGATGGAAATTTTTAGTAACTTTTTTTGATTTAGTCTACATAATGATGATATAATATGGACTTGGTAGGTGATAGGAAATATATAAATCACTTCGATTATACAAAAAATAAATACATTATTTATTATTTTAGATAATGAAAGAGAAATTAAAATAATATATAGTTTTGTTATAACTTTATAGTGAATTGAGGAGTATACAATGATAAAATTGGTAAAATATTTTATAAACAGATTGAAAGATATTGAATCACTTAAAAAAATTAAAATGCTTTTGTTATCTTATTTTTTTATTTTAATAACGTCAAATATTATATTGATTGTGTATTCTATAAATAATAATATTTATTGGTTATTGGGCATCATATTTTTTATTCCTCTTTATTTTTATGGGATAAAAAGGTATTTTAGATTTAAAAAAGAAAAAAAGGTTTTAAAATTAAGAGCAAGATGGGGTCAAAATTTAAAAAGAGATAGAAATTTTAAGGATATTCGTTTTTTATTTGATAAAAAACAAAAAACAGACGATAAAGGTATTGATGATCAGACTTGGGATGATTTAAATTTTAATCAGGTATATGCAAATATTGATCATACCTTAACATCTCCAGGAGAAACAGTTCTTTATGATATATTGAGAAAACCATTATTTAATGAGCGGAAAATTTCAAAACGAAATATAATAATCAATGTATTCCAGAAAGATAAAAATACTCGAGAAAATATTCGCTTGGAGTTATTAAAGTTAGGAAGACAGCGGAAAAATAGTTTAATTAAACTATTATGGGGTGAAGTACCTAAACCTACACCTTATGGAGCAATTTTTAATATTATGGCTCTACTATCTTTAGGAGTTTTGGGTTCGTTTTATTTTTGGGGAGGAAAATCTCTAATTCTGTTGGCAATTATTATGCTTATAAATACTGGAATCATAAAATATTTTAAAAAGAAATTTTTTCAAAGACTGCCTGCTAATTCTATCAGATATCTAGCTTCATTAATTAATACGGCAGAAAAAATTGCTGCTATAGAGTCTATAGATAGCAAAGAAGTCAAGGATTTACAGTATGAATTAAAAAAAATGGCAGAAAAAGTAAATATTCTTACTCATAAGATAAGTGAGGTTATACCTAATTCTATTCAAGGAGAAACAGCTATAATTTATGAATATTTTAATACCCTATTCTTAATAGAAGTTAGAAGTTTTAATGCTTCACTTCATGAAATTAATAAAAATATTGAAAAATTAAAACAGATGTATTCTCTGATTGGAGAAATAGATTCTTTGCAATCGGTAGCATCTTATCGAGAATCACTTGATTATTATAATATTCCTGATTTAAATAAAAATAGCAAGGTACTTAAACTTAAAAATGCTTATCATCCTTTATTAGATGATCCAGTTCCGAATTCTGTGGTATTGGACAATAAAGGAATAATAATTACTGGATCTAATATGGCAGGAAAATCGACATTTTTAAGAACAGTTGGTATAAATGTAATTTTAGCTCAAACAATTGGTACCTGTCTTGCAAAATCTTATGAAGGTAATATGTTTAAAATTATTTCATCAATTAGTAGAACCGATAATATTTTAAAAGGTAAAAGTTATTATTATTCAGAAGCAGAAAGATTGTTAAAATTAATAAATTCAGTAGAAAATAATTTACCTTCTTTATGTATTATTGATGAGTTGCTTTCTGGTACCAATTCTCTGGAAAGAATACATGCTTCGCAAGAAATATTAAATTATTTATATAAAAATAATGTTTTAACAATGGTTGCTACTCATGATTTAGAATTAGCTAAAAAATTAAAGGGAAAGTATAAATGTTATCATTTTACTGATAATGTAACCAAAAAAGGTCTAGATTTTGATTATACTTTAAAAGAGGGAATTGCAGTGACTACGAATGCTATAAAATTATTACAGTATTTAAATTATCCTGATGAGATAACTAAAAAGGCTTATAAAAAAGTAGACAACGATTTAGAAGTATATTTTTCAAAAGCCTAGTTTTTTAAAACCAAATTTGATTATACAAATTCATATTTAAAATCCTATTGTTGAAATATTTTATAAAAAATGAACATTGCCTAGGGTGGGACTGACTGAATATGGTATTTTACAAGAATTATCTTTACTAGACTATAAACTTAATAATTGATAACTATTATTTTTTTAACAATCGTTTTATTTTCATGTTTGAAAATATTGTAATTAATTTAATATGGTTAGGGAGTTTTAGAATTTAAAGTTTTTTTAAAAAATTCAAAGGACAAAAAACTTAAAAAGAAGAGGTCAGATAACATAAGCATTTATATGGATGTTTAAAGACCGAGTCGGGACATTGACTTTTGTTATGATATTTATAAGAGTGGCTGTGAAATGAATCGGAAGTAGATATAAATCAAATATTCTACCAGGCCCAACGGAACAGACAAATCTGGCACACAAGGAATGTTATGGACTATATATTGCAAATTAAAATAAGTATTTAAATTAACAAGTCAAAAAGGTAGATTTTTTTCCGGGCTTATTTTTTTTGACAACACGTTTAGTTTTGAAAGAAAACTAATTTGACAAAATAAAAGTTGAAAAAGATTGAAGGTATATTTTTAAAAAAACTAATAAAAGATATTAAAGTAGAAAATGATTGTTTATTGATACATTCAGATTTGTTAGAGATTCATAAAAATATTGTAAAAGGTTTAACTGGTGATATTTAAGCTAATCTGAAAAAACCTAATTATATGGCAAGTGTCGGTAAATTATTTAGATCTAAAATAATAAGTATCTTGTATGAAAAAGAGAACTATCTTTTAATGATAAAATCTGTAATTATTAAAATAATGTATTACTAGATAATCTTCATGTTTATAATGGTATAGATATACAAATAATATTAAGATCAAACATATTTTGAAGCAAACAACAGGTTTATATGATAAATTTCGGCCCATATTAGTGAGAATCCTTGAGGAT
>JAIPEV010000067.1 GCA_021736965.1 Halanaerobiales bacterium
CACTGCTTTTGTTTTTATCGCTTATCTTCATACTTACTCCTGGTTCAATATGATCTCCTGCCCAACCAAAGGCTGGATCACCTATCCTTACATTATATGAAATACCTCCAGTACCAGGTATTGTATGACCTTTCTCCTCTCTATCCATCTAGAAAGGTGTACGTGTAGCCATTGGATGAGAGATTGCTCCTTGAACCGCCTGTATTACTAGTTTTGATTTATTTATCTTTATAATACATCTCTTTTTTTGTGTTATTTTAACTATATTTTCTATATTGAAAATATTTTTCAAAATAATATCTACATCACTTAATTTTTACTAATAATTCTTCTTTTATTTCTAGGATTTAATAACTAAATACACCAGTAAAAAACTCCGCATATACTTAAAGATGCGGAGGATTTTAACAAAATGTATAAGACTACACTTAATAACTTTTTATCATTGAGTTCTTTATTAGATCATTAACCATTTTCTCTAAATATTTTTTATCTATTTGATCAAAATTATTAGTTAAAGGGCTGTCAATATCTAAAACCCCTATAATCTGTTTTTGATAAAATAAGGGAACAACAATTTCTGATCTAGAATATTGATCACAGGCAATGTGTCCTTCAAATTGATGTACATCACCAACTATATATGTCCTTTTATCTTTTACAGCTGAACCACAAACTCCCAAACCAACTTCTATTCTTATACAAGCAGGTTTTCCTTGAAATGGGCCTAAAACTAACTCACCATCCTTCATTAAATAGAAGCCAACCCAGTTTACATTTTCTAAATTATGATATAAAAGAGCAGAAAGATTAGCCATATTAGCAAGCCAATCACTTTCACCCTCAATTAACGCTTGCATACTATCATATAAGTCCTCATAATTTTCACTTTTTTGTTTTAAACTCATCGTCCAACTCCTTTTTTAAGTATAAAGTCTTTCAAATATTTCTCTTAACTTTTTATTTTCTCTCATTATTTCTAAAGATATCTCTGCATGTCCTTTAGTATAACCATTACCAATTATCATATTCACGTCTTTTCCAACTCCTTCAGCACCTAAGGCAGCTTTTGTAAAGCTTGTAGCCATTGAAAAAAAGTAGATTATACCCTGATCTTTTGTACATAAAACTGAAGTCATTTCAGTATCAAAAATATTTACATTATTGATTACTATATCAGCTAATTCATTATTATTTTTTTCTTTTAGCATTTCAAGAGTTTCAATAGGTTTTGTTGCATCACCCTGGAGAATAATATCAGCTATACCCATCTCTTTAATCCTTTGACAGCTAGAATCACTATGGCCCATACCAATAACTGTACCCGTTACTCCTGCCCTTTTTTTTGCCTCATGTAAACAGAGTAAACCTGATTTCCCACCGGCTCCAATTATTAAAACATTATCTCCTGGTTTAACTAATTTTGCTGTTTGAGCAGCTGCTCCAGCAACATCTAATACAGCTAAAGATAAGGTGTCTTTCATATCAGCTGGTAGCTTGGCATATATTCCACTTTCAAATAAGATCGCCTGAGCATCAACCTCTACCTGATCAATATCTTTGTAAATCTTTTTAATCTTGTTTATCTTTAAAGGAGTTAAAGATAATGAAACTAAGGAGGCAATTCTGTCACCTACTCTTAACTCTCTATCTTTTAACTTATCTCCTATTTTTTTAACTGTACCAATTAACATACCACCTGAACCTGTTACAGGATTATGATGCTTACCCCTTTTATTAACTATTCCCATCATTTTTTCCTTTATTTTTTCATCATTTTCCCCTACTTCATTTTTTATCTGGGTAAAACTTGCAGAATCGATATTTAATATCTCTACATCTATTAATATTTCATTGTCATAAAGTTCTATTGTGTTGTCAATTCTTTGGGCAGGTTGTGGTAAAACTCCTTTAGGTTTAATAACTCTATGTAGACCATATTTGTTTCCTTTTTTCATTTCTGATGACCTCCTTTAAAATTTACTCTATTTTAAGAATTTCTCTTGCTTGATTAGGATTAGCTATTTTTCTTTTATATTCTTTTGCTAACCGAACAACTCTTTTAACCAGTTGTGCATTACTTATGGCAAGTTCTCCTTTTTTATAAAAAATATTATCTTCAAACCCTACTCTGACATGACCACCCATAATTATACTGGGATAAGCTAATTCTAATTGGTATCTTCCTACTCCAGCAGCAGTCCAGGTTGCATCTTTTGGAAGCTGTTCAACCATAAATAAAAGGTTTTTTATACTGGCAGGCATAGCGCCTGGAACCCCCAGTACTAGATCAAAATGTAAATGATTGTTCAGTAAGCCCTCTTTTTTTAATTTTAAAGCATTATAGATATGACCTACTTCAAAGCATTCTAGTTCAGGTAATACATTAAACTTTTTCATCTCTAAAGCAAAGTTTCTCATTAAGGGTAGATCATTAATAAATATTTCATCCCCGAAGTTTGTTGTTCCACAGTCAAGTGTAGCCATTTCGGGTTCTAAATAAATCGGTTGAATCCTTTCCTGCCAGCTCATCCCGGCAGCTCCCCCAGTTGATGGTTGAATTATTGCTTTAACTCCTATTTTTTTCATCTCACAAATTGCTTTTTTAAATATTTCTTTATCTTGTGTCGGGTTACCAGCTCGATCTCTTACATGCAGGTGTATTATTGAAGCTCCGCTTTGTTCTGCTTTTAAAGCTTCTTCAGCCAGTTCTTGAGCAGTAATTGGAAGATTAGGATTATCTTCTTTACTCACCTCTGCTCCACAAATAGCGGCTGTAATAATTAACTTTTCCATTATAGATCTCTCTGCCTTTCTTGTAAAACTACACATGTTCCAGTTGCTTTAGATACTAAAACAGGTTGATCCAATACATCACAAGCTGAATCATACTCTGCATTTTTTGAAGAAGTAATAACCTTATGTGCTTCAAATTCCATCTTCCTTGAGGTATTACCCTTTTTAATTATTTCACCCTTTGCTTCAATAAAGTCACCTGCATAAACTGGAGCTATAAATTCAACATTATCATAAGATAAAAAAAGACCCTCATCACCATCACTTCTAATTAGCAATTCAGTTGCCAGATCACCAAATATTTCTAAGATCTTTGCTCCATCTACAAGATTACCTGCATAATGAGCATCATTTGTGCTCATTCTAATCCTGATCATTGCTTTTTCACTCAATATTTTCACCACCTTTGTTTTCTTTTAAGTTATCATATTTTTTTTGTGCTAGATAGGAAGCCACTTGGTTTGGTTTTGTACCAGACCCAAAACCAGCATCAAAACCTAATTCTAAAGCTAACTCATGACTAATTCTTGGACCTCCCAATATTAGGATGAATTCATCTCTTAATCCCTCAGCTTCTAATATTTCAACAAACTCAGTTAAGTTTTTTATATGAATATTTTTTTGAGTAACAACCTGAGAAACTAATATGGCATCGGCCTTTACCTCTACTGACTTATTAATTAATTTTTCGTTGGTTACTTGACTGCCTAAATTAAATGTTTTTATTTGAGGATACCTTTCTAAACCATATTCTCCTGCATAACCTTTCATATTTAATATTGCATCTAGTCCCACAGTATGTGCATCAGAACCTGTACAGGCGCCAATAACAGTTAATGGCCTTTTTATCTTTTCTATTATATAGTCATTTACAGCATAGTAGCTCATCTCTTCTGTATCAATCTTAGCAACACTTATCTTTGAGACATCTACTGAAAGATCGCAAACAGCATAAACCACAAAAAAGGTAAACCCTTCCTTTAAATTTTTCATATGAACTACTTCAACTTCTTTTAACCCTAATTTTAAACAGTAAATTCTGGCAGCTTCTTCTGCTTGAAAGCCCCTCTCTATTGGTAAAGTAAAACTTAACTGAACTTTCCCATCATTATATGTATCTCCATATGCTTTTATTATATCTCTATTATTCATCCTTAATACTCAACTCCTCAGAAAAGATCTCAATAAAAGGATTATAATAATCAGCAGCTTTTTTTATAACTCCATCTAAGCCTTTACCTTGTTTAATAGGTCTTTTAATATCAGCAAAGGTTCCTTGTGATAATGCCTCCATTAGACCTTTATCAGCTATATCTTTTAATATTTCTGCTGTTTCTTGAAGAACTTGATTGGCTCTTTTTTGTATCTTTCCATCTTCCTTAAAATAAATCTCATCACTAATATTACGAGCTGAATTAAATACATGTTTTGCATTATCAATACTTAAAGCCCTATCCTGTAAAAAAGGAGTATGAATTGCTTCTGTTAACATACCTAAAAGTTGAATACTTTGGTCTGTCATTATCGAAGCAAAGTTAAAAATACCATCCATTAAATGTCCTTTAAATATATCACCATTCATATATTTTGTAGGTGGCATATACTTTAAAGGAGCTTTAGGGAAAATCTGTCTAACCATCTGAGCCTGGGCGATCTCTAATAAAAAGCTATCTTCAAGATCTGGATTTATTTCAAAAGCATGGCCTAATCCTAATTGATCATTCTTTAGTCCTGTCCTTAATCCTAACTCTTCATTGATAAACTGAGAAGCAAGGACTGTATGTGCTTCTTGTACTGGATCAGCAGTTGTTAAGTAGTTATCCTCACCTGTATTTATTATAACACCTGCATAAGCATTTATCATTCTAGAAAAATGTTGATCAACAAAGGTCCTTTTCATATTAATATCTCTAAATAGGATTCCATACATTGCATCATTTAACATCATATCTAACCTTTCAATAGCTCCTATTGCAGCTATCTCAGGCATTGCTAAACCTGAACAGTAATTTACTAACTGGATATAGCGACCTTCTTCTTTTATTACTTGATCAAGGGCTTCCCTCATTATTTTAAAGTTTGCTTGAGTGGCATAAGTACCACCAAATCCTTCTGTAGTAGGTCCATATGGTACATAATCTAAAAGACTCTGAGCTGTACTTCTAATAACTGCAATTATATCTGCTCCCTGTCTAGCGGCTGCTTTTGCCTGTTTTAGGTCTTCATATATATTCCCAGTTGCAACAATAACATAAAGCCATGGTTTAGGTCCACAGGGGTATTTCTCTTTCATCTTTTTTCTTTTAGTAACATTTTTACTTATTTTTTTTATTTTTTCTTCTGCTAAATTTAACATATATTGTTGGACTATATCTTGATCCTTTTGAGGTAAAGAAAAGAGATCAACCTCATCTTTAGTTACTTTTTCTGCCAAAACCTGTACAGATAGTTCAGTCTGGATTAAAGCATTACCAAACCAGTATGCTATCCCTTTATTAAGCTTGTTTTCTTTTTTTACTTTTTTGATAATAAGATTTGGTATAGGAATTCCATACTGATCAACACCATCAATACCTAATAACCTAAGAACAGTTCTTTCAACTGAAGTAGTAGTATGGTTTTCAATCTTTTTTTCCACCCGATCAGCAATTTCTTTGGTATAGTTTCTACATAAAGATATTAACTTTTTGTCTAATTTTAATTTTTCAGTCAAAGTACTCCTCCTCTCAATAATATTATCCTTTTATATTATAAACTGGAACTTTAAAGTTATTTTTTACTTCTTTTAAGAAAATATTTTTATCCAGATTTTCTTTTAATGGATTATATGGATTAATCGTTATCGCAATTAAATTTATCGGATAAAGTGTTTTAAGGTAAATATTATTACTCTGAAAACTATTATATCTCATCTTATCTAGAAATATTTTTGTAGGATCAGTAATAATAACCAAAAAATTATTTATATTCAAGTTCATAATTTTGTCTGCAATCGTATTTGTTAAGGCCCCATTAATAAATATATACTTAATATCTTTATGGTTTAGATTAAAGTATTTATTAACCTGGTCTAAAAACTGTATTGAAGTTAATGTTTTAAACTTTATTATACTATCATCCTCAGTCCAAATAATGCTTTGACCTTTATTTTGAAACCCCTTGATTATATTTAAATAATCAGTATTTAAAATATTACCTATCATTAGTTTCTCTACTTCAAAGATCGTTTTATCTATAACATCTTCTATACTACTTCCAATTACTGCACCTGTTGCTAAGATCATAGCATCACTTATTTTTGGTAAGGCAGAACTTCTTCGATTAAGAGCACCATCTATTAGTATATAGTCTGTTATATCTATTAAAGCCTTTTTTATACTTTTTAACTGGCTTAATCTATTGATACCAACCAGTTGAACTTCTCCCTCACTTAAACTTATATATATATTAACAGTCCCCATTGTTGTTTTAATATCTGTCTTTTTAATCAATCTATAATTAAAGTCTAGCTTAGTTACAGCTCGCCTGGCCGTAATAAAGATAGTATCAGGGTAAATTTTTACAGGTGGTTTATCTTTACCGGTAATCAAATCATAGCTTTCACCATCTCTGCCATATGATAAAACAGCAGTCTTTTTTGACTTAATAAAAAGACTTTCAATAATATGATTTAATGTTACTGTTTTACCTGTGTTTTTTGCCAATCCTACTATCGATAGGACCTTTATCTTATTATTTATTATTACGTCAACAAGTCGATTAGACATTTAGCTTCCTCCAATTTATAAAATGCAATTTTTATTCCACAGATGGTTTAAATAGAAAGAATAAAAGGGACTAAAATAGGGACGAGGGTTGAAAGAACAACACCACTAATAAATGCAGGTATAGCAATATCTTTTCCGGCAACTTTTTTTATTAAAGGTAAGGTAACATCCATAGCAGTTGCACCACCCGGCCCAATCGATGCTATTTTACCAAAGTATTTTACTATAAATGGTAAAGATATTATTGTGATTAGTTCTCTTAATACATTTGTTAAAAAGGCTATTGAACCCAACTCCACACTGTGCATCTTTGTTATAAGAACGGCTGATAAACTATACCAACCAAAACCTGCTCCTACTGCCATTGCATCTTTTATTACCATATTAAGTAATAGCCCGGCAAATAATGCCCCTAGTAAGGTGCCTATAACTATTAAAATTGGAATAAATAGTATTTTAAAACCTAATACTCTAAGCTCATAAAATGCTTCTTTATTAAGCCCAATATCTATCCCTACCCCAAAAAGTAAAACAGCTAAAGCATAGGTTGTAATTAATTCAATAGTTACAAGATATTTTCCTTTAAGTACAGTTAAACCCAGTATTATACCAACAATTACAGATATAATAATAACAATAGTTAACCTATGATCAGTCCCCTGATGACTTATCGTTTCTTTTTGATCAAAATCATTATAATTTTTCTCAATAAAAAGTGAAAATACTTTAAGAAGTAATACACTCCCCATAATACTAAAAAATGCTAAAATAAAAGACTTAAATCCAATTAGACCAATCTCATTGATTATTTTTTTATCAACTCCTATTCTTGCACCCATTGATCCTAATAATATTATTAAACCGATCTCTGTTATATACTTTGAAAAGTTATAAAATCTTGTAGGTAATGGTTTGAAATATCCTATTAAAAATCCTGATATTAAAAAAATTAGTATCAATCTCATATCCATACTATCACTCCTATTACTTTATACTGTATTTTTTCAACTTATACTGTAGAGACTGTCGCGAAATATCAAGTTCTCTTGCTGCAGCACTAATATTATTTTCTGTCTTTTTTAAGGCATTCTTAATTAACTTTAATTCTACTTCTTCTAGATAGTTATTAAGTGAAGGCAGCTGATCATTTTCATTAATATTTACACTTAAAACAGGATCTGCCTTATTATTCTTATTTTGATTAAGCCTTTCTCTAATATAACCTGGAAGATCTTTAAACTCTATTTTATCACCAAGCTGTTTTATATTGTAGGCACTTTCAATTACATGTTTAAGTTCTCTTACATTACCAGGCCATTTATAATTACAAAATACTTTTTTTAAGCGAGCTGTTAGACCCTTTAAATTTTTATTGAACTTCTTATTATAGTGATTAATAAAGTTATCTGTCAGTAATAAAATATCATCTTCTCTATCTCTTAATGGTGGAAGATAGATATATACCACACTTAATCTATAATATAAGTCTTCTCTTAGCCTGTTTTGATTAAAGGCCTGATCAGGATGCATATTCATCGTTGTAATAATTCTAAGATCCACTACTTTTTCTTTTTGACCACCAATTCTTCTAACTCTGCCATCCTGTAAAACTCTAAGTAGTTTAGCCTGAAGAGCAAGATCCATTGAATTAATTTCATCAAGCAAGATTGTCCCCTGATCTGCCATTTCGAAGAGACCAGGCCTACTTTTTGCTCCAGTAAAACTACCTTTTTCTGTCCCAAATAACAATGCTTCTAATAAATCTTTTGGTAAGGCAGCACAGTTTTGAGCAATAAAATCATTACTTTTTCTTTTA
>JAIPEV010000068.1 GCA_021736965.1 Halanaerobiales bacterium
ATTTTGACCTCTACGCCGATCAAATTAAATTAGCTAGTGTAACATTTACTCCTGAATGTGAAGCAGAAGCAACTTTAAAAATAAAGTTAGATCAATCAGTAAAATTAAAGGTATATGAATTTTGCAATCTCCATGGTCAGTGGATGAATGAAAAAGAAATTAAAGTAAAATAAAGTTTAATATTTTTATAAATCTTTATCCCCTCTTCGGAACGTACGGAGCAGGGGATATCTTTATTTAAGGAGCTAGACATGAAAACAATTAATGATTATTTAAAGCCAAATCTTAAAGTTATATTTATTGGTTTTAATCCTGGTATTACTTCATCAAAAACTGGTTATCATTATGCTCATCCTACTAACCGGTTCTATAAACTACTTTTTGCTGCTAAACTTACAGATCGATTATATAAACCAGAAGAAGATTTCAAACTTCTTAAACTAGGATATGGTTTAACAAATATTGTAAATCGCCCTACAAAAAGTGCAAGTGATATTAAAAAAGAAGAGTATGAAAAGGGTAGGCTAATACTTTTAAAAAAGCTAAAAAGATATAAACCTCAGATAGCCTGTTTTACTGGGATTAAGGTTTATAAAGAATTTGCAGAATTAAATTCTGTAAAAAGGGGTTTGCAAGAGATTCAACATATAAGTGGTTTAAAGGAGTTTGTAGTATCTTCACCAAGTGGATTAAACAGAACTCCTTATCAAAAACAACTTAAAATGTATAAGATATTAAAAGATAGTATTAAATAACGGCTTAAGTACTTTTAATATCAACTGATAAATGGTATACTTTTATTAAATATTCTTTAAGAAAAACTGACTTAATAGCAAGGAGTGAGAAGATGAGTAATAGATATAATGATAAAAGTTGGCAAGATAAGATGAGAATCCAAATAGATTTAAACTATATGTTTGAGAAATATATCGGTAGTAAGCACGGTATTAAAGAAAAGGAAGTTAATGAGCTAAAAGATAATGTTAAAAAAGCTGATCAAAATATTAAAAA
The DNA here is from genome assembly GCA_021736965.1 of Halanaerobiales bacterium. Taxonomy (GTDB): domain Bacteria; phylum Bacillota; class Halanaerobiia; order Halanaerobiales; family M55B127; genus M55B127. Next base: position 1,012 of record JAIPEV010000068.1, read on the forward strand.
ACAGTATAAAGCAGGTAAACTTGGATTTATCGATTTGTTAGTAGGGCAAAAAGATATTACTCAAGATATTATGAGTTTTGCTGAAAAGAACAAAGGAAAGTTTGATAACTTCGTAATTTTAGGGATTGGTGGTTCTGCTCTAGGTAGTATTGCTTTACAAACTGCTTTAAAAGATCCTTATCATAATCTTAAAAGCAGTGCTTATCCCCGAATCTTTGTAGCTGACAATGTTGACCCTGTAAGATTTAAAAGCCTTTTAAATACTCTTGATTTAAAAAAGACAGTTTTTAATGTAATCTCTAAATCTGGTAGTACTGCTGAAACGATGAGTTTATTTATGATTGCTAAAAAAACTGTAAGTGAAGCAGTAGGTGAAGATAAAATTAGCGAACATTTTATTGCTACTACCAGTAAAAATTCAGGTTACTTAAGAACTATTGCTAAAAGAGAAAACTTTAAAATGTTTTATATACCTGATAATGTAGGTGGAAGATTTTCAGTTCTAACTCCAGTTGGCTTACTTTATGCTGCTTTTGTAGGTATTGATATAAAAGAACTTCTTGCAGGTGCTACTTATATGAAAGAAATATGTTCAAATTCTAATCTCTGGGAAAATCCTGCTTATCTTCAGGGGGCTTTACAGTATCTAGCATATAAAAAAGGCAAGCAAATCTCAGTAATGATGCCTTATTCTGATCAACTAAAAGATATTGCTGACTGGTATCGACAGTTATGGGCAGAATCATTAGGGAAAGAAAAAGATAGAGAAGGAAAATTAACCAATGTAGGACCTACTCCGATCAAGGCATTAGGGGCTACCGATCAGCATTCACAGGCACAACTTTATATGGAAGGGCCCTATGATAAAGTCATAACTTTTATCGAAGTTAAGGACTTAAGTGTAGATCTGAAAATACCAGAGATTTATCAGGATATTGAGGGGGTTTCTTATCTGGGTAATAAGTCGTTAAAAAGACTTATTGATACTGAAAAGAAGGCTACAGAACTGGCTTTATTAAAGCGGCAGAGAATTAATAATACTATAATTGTTCCAAAGATTAATGAGTTTACAGTTGGACAGCTTTTTTACTTATTGGAATTAGAAACTGCCTTGGTGGGAGAGTTATTTAATATTAATGCATTTAACCAACCAGGAGTTGAACTTGGTAAAAATTATACTTATGGAGTATTTGGTAGAGAAGGTTATCAGGATATGAAAAAAGAATTCGACTTAAGACCTGAAAAAAAAGATAAATATATTATTTAAGGAGTAATTTAATAATATGGATTTAGAATATATAAGTTATCAAAAAGACAGTAATAAATATATAGCAGAAAAGATATTTATATATAAAAAACCAGGTTCAAAGATAATTTTATCAACTGTAAAAGAACTTAAAAAAACCATTAAAGAAAAACCACTTAAGGGAAATAATATTATCAACTACTCTGATATAGAAAAGATAGATGGTAGTTACTATCTTTTATATAAAGGAGAAAATTATTTAAAACCTTTAATTGATAAAATAGATAATGGAGATTTTGAACTTGCAGATACAATAAAATGGTTAAAACAATTGATAATAATCGGACAAAGTATAGATCAAGATGGCTTTAGATCGCTGTTAAAACTCAATGATTTAAGATTAGATCAAAATAATAACTTATATATTGTTAAGCCTGAACTTAATCGGGAAGTTGAACAATATAAATATAAAGGTTCAACAAATCAGTATGATGATATTTATCTACCACCAGAAGTTTTAAAAGGTGAAAATTCAGATCAGAGTAGTAAAATATATAACTTTGGTGTTATCTTTTATTATCTATTGACTGGAAAGTTTCCTTTCCAGGCTAATAATAAAAAGAAGATGTATGATAAAAAGATGACCGGTTCTTTACTTGCACCAAAGTATCTTAATCCACAGATATCTAAAACTTTAAATAACTTAGTTGTAAAGATGCTTAAAGTAAATAAAAAGAATAGATTCAGCTCTTTTAATGAACTACTTAAAAAAACAAACAAGATCATAAATACAGATAACTATAAAGCAAATATTAAAGAAGTAAAAAAGAACAAAAGAATAGCAAAAAAACAAAAAAACAGACTGAGATATAAAGAGAAGTTCTTATTCTTTTTTAGGAATCATTGGGGAAAGACATTACTTGTTTTAATCCTTGTTGCATCCTTATCTTATGCTTTTTCGCTCGGAAACAGTCCACCCAATATTACACAAGATACTCCTCCTGATCAAGTAGTAAGATCATTTTATCAAGCAATTGATCAAAAAACTCCAATTTTATTAAATGAAACTACTAATCAAAATTTAAAAAAATTGGATACAATGGTATCTGAAGGCTATGTAATAGAGACGATGAGGACTGCTTTTCAAAATAGCGAACAAAGTGAAGAGAATAAAGAACTATTTGGTATAAAAAATTTAGAAATTAAAAAAAATGAATATGCTAATTATCTTGTCTATGATAGCAGATATGTCTTCTTTTATCAGAGAGAAGATCAGATTAAAGAAGTAAATATGACTGACTATCTTAAGGTAAATAAAGTTGATAACAAATGGCAGATAACAGAGATTAAAGGTTCTATTGTTTCACTGATTGAAGGTAAATTTGAAGGTTAGGTGATAAACTTGAATTTAGATTATGATCATGTACAGAAAGTATTAGTGGAATGGTTAAAAGGTAAAGTTACTGAGGCTAATCTAGAAGGTGTTGTAGTAGGCTTAAGTGGAGGTATTGATTCTGCGGTAACTGCTGTTTTAGCAAAAAAGGCTTTTAATAATGATACACTTGCCTTGATTTTACCCTGTTATAGTGACAACCAGGATCAAAAAGATGCGATAAAAGTTGCTGAAAAGTTTAATATAAAGTATAAAACAGTAAAGTTAAATCTGGTGTATGATTCTTTTAAAAAGGTTTTAGATATTAATTCTGATCATAACAAGCTTGCTTTAGCAAATATAAAGCCGCGGTTAAGAATGACAACCTTATATTACTATGCTCAGTTAAATAACTATCTTGTCTTGGGTACTGATAACTGGAGTGAACTTAAGGTGGGTTATTTTACAAAGTATGGTGATGGGGGTATTGATTTAACAATTTTAGGGAGACTTGTAAAAACAGAAGTAAGAGAACTTGCCAAACATTTAAATATACCTGAGCCGATAATAAACAAGAAACCTTCAGCAGGTCTTTGGCAAGGTCAAACAGATGAAGATGAATTAGGAATAAGTTATGAGCAGTTAGATAAATATATTCTAACAGGACAAGCTGTTCCAAAAATTAAGAAAAAAATAGAAGCTATTTCTCAAAAAAACAGTCATAAATTAGAACCAATTCCAGTTCCAAAAAGAGAAATTTTACTTTCTTAGCAGGAACTTTAAAAAAAATGTAGTATATTAGTATTAGAAGAAAATAAAATAATATGTGGTAAATAGGTGCTTTCAGTCAAGACTGAAAGAGAATAGGGAATCAGGTGAGAAACCTGTACGGGCCCGCCACTGTAAACAGTTAGTCTTTTAAAAACCACTTGTTTTATACAGGGAAGGTAAAAAGATGATAATCTGTAAGTCAGGAGACCTGCCTATTTATAAATTCTACACTCTTCGGTTACAAGATCAGTAGATTTAAATTTAAGTTATTACCAGATCTTTAAGTCGTTTGACAGAGGTCTGGTTTTTTTATTTTTTAAAAAAGGAGAGAGTTTAAAGATGAGCAATATTATCTTAATATTAGGTGGAGCTCGAAGTGGTAAAAGTACTTCTGCAGAAAAAATAGCTAAAAAAATAAGTAAAGGTGATGTATACTATCTTGCAACAGCTGAAGCCTTAGATCAAGAGATGGAAGATAGAATAAATAAACATAAAGAACAGAGACCAAAAGAATGGATTACTTTTGAAGAACCTAAATATATTCATAAACCATTAAAAGAAGTAAAAAATAATAGCACTGTACTAATAGATTGTTTAACCTTATTAATTTCAAATTTATTGTTAGAAAGTCAGGATAATAAAGATCAGATAGAACAAACCATACTACAAGAACTTAAAAAAGTTATTGAGATAACTAAAAAAAAGAACTTAAATCTAATAATAGTTTCTAACGAAGTTGGATTAGGATTAGTACCCAGCTATGAACTTGGTAGAATTTTCAGAGATACTGCAGGTCGTATTAATCAATATATTACAAAAAAAGCAGATAAAGTATTTTTTTCTATCTCAGGTATCTTAGTTGATCTAAAAGAAATAAGTATAAATAATCTTGACCTTTAAATAACAGAGATAGGGGCTGAAGATGATGAGTAAAAAAATAATGATTCAAGGAACTGCTTCAAATGTTGGCAAAAGTATTTTTGCTACAGCTTTATTAAGAATCCTCTATAATAAGGGATATAAGGTAGCTCCTTTTAAGTCCTGGAATATGGCATTAAATTCTTTTGTTACAAAACAGGGAGGTGAAGTTGGACGGGCACAGGCCTTACAGGCTGAAGCTTCCGGTATTGATATCACCGTAGATATGCAACCCTTTTTAGTTAAACCTAAGGGTAATAATAAATCCCAGGTTATAGTTAGAGGCAAGCCATTAGGTGATTTTAAGGCAGAAGAACAAAAGGATGATTATATTAATTGGGCTTTAAGTATTATTAATAGTTCACTTAAGAAATTAGATGATCAATATGATGTAGTAGTAATAGAGGGGGCTGGTAGTCCGGCTGAAATAAATATTAAAGATAGAGATTTAGCAAATATGAAGGTTGCTAGATTAAGCAATAGTCCAGTAATCTTAGTTGCTGATATAGATAAAGGAGGTGCATTTGCTTCTTTAGTAGGTACATTAAAACTACTTGGAAAAGATAGAAAATATGTTAAAGGTATAATCATTAATAAGTTTAGAGGAAAAAAAGAATCATTAAAAACAGGATTAAACTTTCTAGAAAACAAAACTAAAGTACCGGTAGTTGGTGTAATCCCATACCTTAAAGATCTAAATTTACCAGAAGAAGACTCAGTAACTATTAAAGAGTATAAAAAAAAGAAAGCAAAAGTAAATATTGGAATTATTAAACTACCTCATTTATCTAACTTTACAGACTTTGATAGCTTAGGGATGGAATCCGAGGTAAATATAGACTATTTAGACAGTTTAGATAAAGACTTAAAAGGCTATGACCTTATTATAATTCCAGGTACAAAAAACACCACCTATGATTTACAGTTTTTAAAAGAAACAGGACTTGATAAAAAGATTATCGAAGCAGCCAAAAATAAGGTTCAAGTAGTAGGTATCTGTGGAGGTTATCAGATCTTAGGTAAGAAGCTAATAGACAAAGATCTAAATGAAGGTAATCTAAGAGAAATCAAAGGGCTCTCTTTACTTGATATTAGTACTGTTTTCAAAAAAGATAAAAAAACATATCAAGTAAAAGCAAAAGTTAATGGTAAACCTTTTGACTTTATAAATTCAAAGAATTATAAACTAACAGGTTATGAAATACATATGGGAGAGACAGTTTTAGGTAAAAATGTATTTCCTCTATTTAAAATTACTTCGCGTTCCAAAAAGGAATGTAATATCATTGATGGGGCAAGAGCAAAAGAACTAAATGTTTGGGGTACATATATCCACGGTATTTTTGATAATGATGATTTTCGAAGTGACTTTTTAAATAGCTTTAAAAAAGAGAAGTATAAGGAGATCGATATTAAAAGAAGTAAAGGTTTTAAAGAAGAAAGAATTAAATCGTTAGATAGACTTGCTAAAGAAGTCGAAAAAAATATAGATTTAGATTTATTATTTAATATAATGGGGATTTGATTAGGTGTATAATGAGATATAGATTATTAATAGTTTAATTATCAGATTTATTAAAAGACTTTCAAAGTTTTTTTAAAACAGTTTTTGATGATGTTTCTAAAGATGATAGTCCTAATCTAAGATGTCCAGAAAGGATCAGTGGTAGTTGCCCAAGTTCACAGTCTAGATGGTATAAACTATTACTGTGATTATCAAACTTTTAAAAAATATTTAGATAAGAAAATCAATATATTTAATATAGGCAAGATTAAAGATACTAAAAGATTAATTAATACAAATAAGGACAAATGTCCTAATACTAAATATTTCAAATATTTATTATTATATATACGGTTTTAACTTATTTTATCAGTTAGGAGATGATTTACTATTAATTTATTAGAAAGTACGGTTGAAAAAATAGAAGATCTTGATCAAAATAAGATGGATGATGTAAAAAAACGTTTGGATAATCTAACTAAACCACCCGGTAGCCTTGGTTATTTAGAAGAACTTGCTATAAAAATTGCTGGTATTACTAAGGATAACACTCCGAGAGTAGAAAAAAAAGAACATATTATTATGGTTGGGGATCATGGGATAGTAAAAGAAGGGGTTAGTGCTTTTCCACAGTCTATTACAAAAGCAATGGTTAAGAACTTTTTAAATGAGGGAGCTGCAGTAAATGTTCTAGCAAGACAGTATGGAGTTAATATTTCGATAGTTAATATAGGTATGCTAGAAGAAATAAATGAAGAGGGATTAATTAATGCCAATATAAAAAAGGGTACTAATAACTTTCTATATGGTCCATCAATGACCCTTGATCAAGCAGTTTTGAGTATAGAAAATGGGATAAAGATTACTGAAGAAATAATTAAAAAAGGTGCAGATATAATAGGTACTGGAGAGATGGGAATAGGGAATACAACTCCTAGTAGTGCAATTATAGCTGCTGTTACAAAAGAAGATCTAGATAGTATTGTTGGATATGGTACCGGTGTAAATGAAGAAGGATTGAAAAACAAAAAGAGAGTGATAAAAAAAGCACTAAAAGTCAATAATCCTTCTTCTGAAGATGGTTTAGATATACTGTCAAAAGTAGGTGGATTTGAAATTGGTGGAATGGCTGGTACTATGTTAGCAGGAGCTGCAAATAATAAACCAGTGATGATTGATGGTTTGATCTCTGGTGCTGCAGCATTGATAGCCTATTTAATTGAACCAAAGGTGATAAACTATTTAATCCCTTCACATAAATCTGTTGAACCCGGTCATAAAAAATTATATGAATATCTAAATTTAAGGCCATTCTTTAACCTTGAGATGAGGTTAGGTGAAGGTACAGGTACTATAATTGGGATGAGTATTGTTCAGTCAGCAGTTAAGATACTTGATGAAATGGCAACATTTGATTCTTTAGATTTTTAAGGAGGTTATATGAATTCATTTTTGATAGCTTTACAGTTTATTAGCAGTATACCGGTTAAAAAAAAGTTAAATTATAGTGAGAAAAAAATAGGCCAATCCATGCTTTTC
>JAIPEV010000069.1 GCA_021736965.1 Halanaerobiales bacterium
TAAAACCCGTCATATAAAGGATTATAGGGAATTAGTTTAATTAATTTAAGGATGGTAAAAGTAATTTATAAAGAACAATATATTGGTATTATTTTCTTATAAAAGAAATATATTTAACCTTTTTGGGGACTAACCATAAGTTACAAAATAGTTGCAAAAAGTTGAAATAATCGGTTTATTAACAAAATATAAAAGCCGGGGTTTTTAATAATTACCCCGACCTTAAATAGCTTAAGTTTAATTTTTCTTTATTTCCTTATATAATTCAATTGTTCTTTGGGTTGGAATAACTCCTAAATCTTCTTCTAATTTTTCTGCACATCTTTGATAAGTTCTAATAGCTTGAGAACGCTGTCCAAGTTTGTTGTAAGCCTTCATCATAAGCTGGTATGCTTCCTCAACTGTTGATTCTTCAGCAATTAATTTTTCGGACATTTCAATAGCCTTTTGGTTTTTATCTAATTTTAGATATAATTCTGCTAATAGTTCTAATCCCTGAATGAATAATTGTTTATATTTTTCTCTAACTTCACGTGTCCAATCTTGATAGAGACAGTTTGGCAGATAGTTTCCATTATAAAGTTCAATTCCTTCATTTAAACTTTTAATTGCCTCCCCTATTTCATCATTTTTAGACTTTCTTATACCTTTTTTAATCAATTCTTCAAATTGATTTACATCTACTTTATATGAAGAATCGGGGTTCAAACCATATCTAGATCCTTTTTTATTAATAAAATAAGGGGTTGCTCTTGCCTTTCTATTTGGTTCTAAAACATTATTGAGAGCGTTTAGTGCTACTTTAAAATCTCTTAAGGCTGATTTTTGATCTTTTTTAGTAGATATCATTTCAGCTAGTCTCTCTTTTGAAATCAATTCATCCTGATATGTTAAAAATATTTTAAAAAGAGTCCTTGCCTTTTTTCTTTTCCAATCTTTATCTTTAATTTCAGTTCTACCACGCAGTAACTTAAATTTACCGAGCGTTTTAACCCTTAATGTATAACCGGGGTGATTTATTCCCAACTCAATATCCATGTCTTCGAGCATTAATTTACAAAAATCTTTTTCTATTTCCATATTATAACCTGTTGTTAAAATTGGAAGTAAAGTAGTCTCATCACGAGGGCCTAATAAATTAATTGTTTTAAATATAAATTGCAAATTATTTTTTTGTATTATTGGTACAACCTCTTCTAATCGATGTTTAAAATCAACTTTATGCTCAAGTTTGCAATCTATTAGAGTTAGCCAAATCTGTCCAACCGTCTTACCAAAAACATCATTGCAATAATCAAATGATTTAACTGCCTTTGTTAACCACTCTGTAGCTTCTTTATATTTTTCAAGAAATATATAACCGATACCTAAAGAAAGTTGTATTAAACTACCCAACCATTCATCTCCAGCTTCTTCACAAATATCTATTCCTTCTAACCCATATTTTTTCATCTGCTCTTCATAACCTAAATTTCCGTAAACTAAAGTTAACCCCCACAAAGCTTCGGCACGCCCTCTGCGCACTTCCAGCTTATCAACTATCTCTAAACTTTTTTCATAAGCATTAAGAGCCTTTTCTTGCTTGTCTTGACCGTTAATCTGTAAAGCATGACCCAATCTCATGTGAGCAACTGCCTGAGTAAATAAAGAATCCAAGTTTTTTGATTTCTTCAAACCAGTTTTAGCATATTCTAAAGCTTTATTACTTTTTCCTTCAAAAGAAGCAATCAATGATAGTAATAAGATGGTTTCACGATGAGCTCTACCAACTTTTTTCTCGTTTTCTACATCTTCTTCTTTAAGTTCTTCTTTTAATATATTTTCCGCTTCTTTTAATCTTCCAGTTCTGATTTTGACTCTTGAATCAAGGATAAAACTGGTATTTTCTTCATCAAGTTTATTTAATTTTTCCTGCATTTCTTTAGCTTTTGTAACATTTCCTCTATTTAAATAATTTTCAGCCACTAAACGAAGCAAAACGGACTCTTCCCAGTAATTTTCTTTTTCTCTTAGTTCCAAAGCCTTTTTAAGATACTTATCAGCCTCTGAAGGTTGAACAGTATCAAGATAAATCATAGCCATCTTCTGAAAAGCCACACTTACTCCCTTATAGTCATCCTGTTCTTTCAAATACTTTCTACCGAGATTATACCATTCAAGTGCTTCATTATAATTACATGTGAATCGGTCTATATCTCCCTTATATAGATATAAACGCGGAAAATTCTCTACTATTCTTTCGGGTAATTTTTCAAACCATTTGTCAAAGGTACTAAAACGACCCGAAGTAAGTAATTTATTCGCTCGTTTCTTAATAATTTTAGCAGCGGTAAAGTAATCACCACTTTCTAAATTATGATAGACTGCTTCTTCAAATTGATTATTATCCATATAATATTTTGCTATATCTTTTTGTAAAAGAGAAATATTATTTAACTCTTCATTCGCATGTTCTTTCAAGAAATCATGAAATAAGTGGTGATACCTGTATTTATTATCATCTAATTGGATTATGAACAAATCATTTTTTACTAAATATTTAAGTATCTGATCACTATTATTCTTTTTACGAACAAAATCACAAACTTCTGAAGTTAATACCCTTAAGATCGAAGTTTTAATTAAAAACTTCCTTACCTCTTCATTTTGCTTTAATAATATTTCTTTAGCTAAATAATTAAAAAGGTGATCTAAAGAATGCATTGATTCTTCTCTTACCACTTCTAAAGAATCGCCATTTTTTATTCCCTGTCTAATCATTTCAACCCCAATTATCCAACCTTCAGTTAAATCATAAATCAAGGTTATATCATCTTCACTTAAATTATAATCATAATGGCTATTATAAAATCTTTCTATTTCTTTTTTACTTAACTTAAGATCATCTTCATTAATTTCTAAAATTTGGTCTTTCACTCTCCACATGCTAAGTGAAGTAAGATCAGGTGTCTTTCTTGTAGATAAAACTACATGCATATTGGGAGGTCGATGGTCTATAAAATGCTCCATTAATTTATTAATACGGGGCTGATTATTTAATAAATGGTAATCATCAATAATTAAATAAATTTCATCATAACGATATTTATCCCAAATTTCATTTATTAAAGAGTTTAAAACTGGTATCCATTCCTGATTAGTTTCTCCTTTTTCTTTAATGAAATTCAAGGTTTTTTCACCAATATCAGAATCAGTCGTATTAAAAGCATATATTAAATTAATGAGAAAGGTTAATACATCTCCATCTCCCTTACTAACGTTGTACCAAAATACATTATCTTTATCATTAAAACCATATGTCAGATATGCACTCTTACCATAGCCTGGTCCCGCTTTTACCATAGTTACTGGGTACTTAGCGGTTTTTTCAAAAATTCTTTTTAAATGTTTTCTTGAAAATATTTTACTTTTATAATAAGGTGGAAGAAATTTTGTTCTTACTACAATGTTTCCAAACACTTTTACACCCCTCTATATATTACTTCTATTTAATTAAAATTCAATGAATCAATTAAAATTCCTTTATAATTAAATGAAATACTCAATAATTACCTTTTGCAAATATAAATAGAATAAATAAAAATAGTGCTTGACATTTTTTTCACAAGTGTGATAATATTAACTTAAGTTGAGTAATTTGATAATAAATATATTAAAAGGAGGGATTTCATGAAATTTAAAACTTTAGGTATTTTATTAATTGTATCAGTTCTTGTTCTCGTACCTGCAGCTGTTAGTGCTCAGGACACAGTGTCATCTGCTTCTCAACCAACTAATGATGAACAATTAGTTAAAGCATTGGGGGAAGATGGTACTTGGATCATTATCTTTAATGATGACTATAGTACTGATAAGGAATTAGTTATGGAAGGCAAATTTGAAAACGATGGTGAAGTTGACCGTAAGTTAGCTCTTTATGCCTCAGATAGTGACCATAATGTAACTGAAAGATATACACTAGAAGCTCCTAGCATAACAGTTAAAAGCCCTAGTGCTAGATTTCAAAATGGTACATTTGTTGGAGACGTTTATGTTGAATCCAACAACTTTGCTTTAAACGGTTTTACAGTTGATGGTGACATCTATTTTGAAACAAAAGAAGCCAAAGCTACATTCACTGTTAATGGTGGAACAGAAATTACAGGAGATTTAATCAATAATTTCTAAATACAATTTAAAAAAGATGTAAACATAACGGCTTGATAATTGTAACAAATTATCAAGCCTTTTTTATATATTTATGTTAATATTTTAACAACCTCTCTATTACTCTCTTCTTATCTTTCAAAATATATTTCACTTCTTAAATTATATAACCATCTCTTCCCTTCTAATTTGTTCATATTTGCACTTGTAACAAATATTAATTATAATAGACATATACATATTTTTAATATAATGTATCCATCAGTTTTTTCTGTTTGCAACTGGATTGTAACTTGTAGGTAACATTGTTTTATTAAAATAGAAGTAGAATAGATTACATAAAAATTTTTTAGGAGGGATTCTTTTGCAAGAAGTAGTTATAGCTAGTGCAACACGTACTGCTATTGGTTCATTTGGTAAGAGTTTAAAGAATGTTCCTGTTGTAGATCTTGGTACAAAAGTGATTGAAAATGCTCTAAACAGAGCTAATGTTAGTCCTGAAGTAGTTGAAGACGTCATAATGGGAATTATTCTACAGGCAGGTAAAGGACAAAATGCAGCTAGACAAGCAGCCCTTAAAGCCGGACTCGGTGTTGATGTACCGGCAATGTCAATTAATAAACTCTGTGGATCCGGACTTAAATCTGTGAACTTAGCAGTTCAAGAAATACTTCTAGGAGATGCCGAAGTTGTAATAGCAGGTGGAATGGAAAGTATGAGTAGAGCACCTTATGTTTTGGATAAAGCCCGTTTTGGATACAAGATGGGAGACGGTAAAATTGTTGATACAATGATAAAAGATGGTTTAACATGTGCAGTTAATGATTATCATATGGGTATCACAGCAGAAAATTTAGCTGAAAAATATAATATTAGTAGAAAAGAACAAGATGAATTTGCTGCCAAAAGTCAAAATAAAGCTATTAAAGCGATTGATAATGACCGTTTCCAAGATGAAATAGTACCTATAGAAGTACCTCAAAGAAAAGGTGAACCAAAATTATTTAAAAAAGATGAACTTCCTCGCAGAGGCATTACAGCTGATTCTTTATCGAAATTAAGCCCAGCTTTTAAAGAAGATGGTACCGTCACTGCTGGTAATTCTTCCGGTATCAATGACGGAGCAGCAGCACTATTAGTTATGACAAAAGAAAAAGCTGAAGAATTAGATGTAAAACCTTTAGCCAAAATAGTATCATATGCAACCGCTGCAGTTGATCCTAAAATAATGGGAATAGGACCTGTTCCCTCAATTAAAAAAGCTTTAGCGAAAATTGATTGGGAATTAGAAGACATTCAACTTGTTGAATTAAATGAAGCATTTGCTGCTCAATCTCTTGCAGTTTTAAAGGAGTTACCTTTTGATCCAAATATTGTAAATGTAAATGGTGGTGCTATTGCATTAGGACACCCAATAGGGGCAAGTGGTGCAAGGATTCTTGTAACATTACTACATGAAATGAAAAAACGTGAACTTAAAAGAGGTTTAGCTTCCCTTTGTGTTGGTGGAGGTATGGGAGTTACAACTATAATAGAAACTTTATAATTTTAAAATATATGCTAATATTAAAAAACCTGTCTGGGAATTCCAGACAGGTTTTTATATTTATTATTAATTTTTAAACAATAAAAAAACCCGACTCTATTACAAGTCGGGGATTAGTTGCATAACTTATAATACTATATTATAATTTAACAACATTTTCAGCCTGTAGGCCGCGGTCGCCTTCAACGATTTCAAATTCTACTTCTTGATCTTCGTTTAAAGTCTTGAAACCATCATCTTCAATAGCTGAAAAGTGAACAAAAACATCGTCGCCGTCTTCTCTTTCAATAAAACCATAACCTTTTTTCTCGTCAAACCATTTAACTGTACCTGTGTAAGTCATTAAAATTTATTCCTCCTAAATTTCTTTATTGAGCATTGTTTCTTAATATTTTTTTTGCTCAACACATTAAATATAACACAATATATTGGTATTGTCAACAATTTTTACCCTGATAACTGAATTTAGTCCAATTATTATATATAAATTTTTATTATTTTGTAATAATATATCAAATATGATACATTTTTTTAAATATAACTAAAATAGAATTATTTTATCCCTAGTAGTTAAATTATTATATTTCGGTTATATGTTATCATATTTTAATCTGTGCTCTGTCATTAAAAAAACTTTTCATTCCCCATTTAACCATTAAATAAACAGTTAGTGTAACACTACCTAAGATTCCCATCATGATAGCTATCTGATATTTTATAGCTGTTAAAGGAGCTGCACCTGCTAAGATTTGACCGGTCATCATACCTGGTAGAAAAACTATTCCCATACCAATCATTGAATTTATTGTAGGTAATACGGCATTATAAAATGATCTATTTTGAATTTCTTTGGTCGCATCACTAGGAGTCGCTCCTAACATCAAAGCATTTTCTATCATTTTTTTATTATCATTTACTCCAGTTATTAATCCCTGTGCTCCTAAAGATATTCCAGTCATTGAATTACCAATTAACATCCCTGAAATGGGAATAAAATATTGAGGCATAAACCAGGGCTCAATATTGATTACAATAAATAGGAAAAATAATATACTTATTACAGTACCTCCAAACATAGATAAACCAATAATTATTTTTAGATCTCTAGACAACTTTTTCTCAACCCTTGAATAAATATTGAAAATAGCAAATGTCTCCATAACCAAAAGAATTAAGATAGTAATATAAGGGTTCGGGTTTTCAAATACATAAGTTAAAACATAACCCACGAGCACTAGTTGAACTGTCATTCTAAAAGATGCTAAAATTATCTGGTTTTTATGGCCAATATTTTCTTTTTTTACAATAAATAATAACACAAGAACAAATATATAAGCTGTAACTAAACTTATAATCGAAATATCAATTATGGAATCTGTCATCATTTTCTCCCCTCTTTAACTAATCTTATCTAATTTACCCTCATTAATAGTTATAATACGGTCTCCGTATTTCTTAGCAATGTCTTTTGAGTGAGTAACCATTACTAAAGTACCATTTTTTTCATTTATACAATCAACTACCATTTCTATAATTAATCTTTCCGTTTCTTCATCTAAAGCAGATGAGGGTTCATCTAATAGTAATACATCTGGATCAAGTAATAAGATACGTGCTAAAGCCAACCTTTGTTTTTCTCCACCAGATAATTTTTCCGCTTCATCATCTAAATCTAATTCATGTAATCCAACTTTTTTTAATAGTTGTTCATATTTTTCATCAGACATTTCATACTGATCATTATATTGTAAGGTTATTGCAAAATTATCTCTTATATTCCCAGAAAAGATAACAGGGTTTTGGGGTAACATTAATACCTCTCTTCTTAATTTTATAGGATTATAATCATTAATTTCTTTCTCTTTGAATTTAATAGTTCCACTATCACTACTAATCATATTATTTAATAACTTTAAAAAAGTTGATTTACCGCCCCCGCTTCTACCAACAATACAGGTTATTTCACCCTCATTAATTTTTAAGTTATCAACTTTTATTATATTTTTATATTCTACATTTTTTAATTCAAACATTTTTTGCCACCCCATCAATGAAATATTTACTATCTGATATTCATTAACTAACTTGATAGATTGCAGAAATAATAAAAAATTCAATATTATTTATTCTTCATTAATTACAGGATAATCAATTAAAGAAATAAATTCATCTAAACTGCCTCCTGACAAAAAACACTCGATTATTTTTTTGCCTAATGGTAACAATTCATCTCTATTATAGTTCTTTAAATACTCTTTGAAAAACTCTCTTAATATATTAGCTCCTTGATCAAAAGCTTCTTTCCCAACTTCAGGCTGATTTTGAACCTTTAATAATTCTCTTTCTATCATCTGACCTTCTACCATTACATCTTTTAAAGTATATCCAAGAAGTGGTAATCTTGAAGGTTCTATCTGATCTTTAGTAAACCACGCTCCTCCTCTACGAGCCAGATATTCTCTTGCAATCCATTCCGGCATAAAACCAACTTTCCAGGAACCAATATACTGATTAGGGCATAATATATATTTTACTTCTGGTGATTCCACAATCTGTTTTAATAAAATATTTGCCTGATCAACTT
>JAIPEV010000070.1 GCA_021736965.1 Halanaerobiales bacterium
GGTGCTACTCATTCACATGAAGCCTATACTCAAGCTGTTGAAATGACTTTAAGTGTGGCTAATGGAACATATGAAGGTAATACCTATTATGGTATTGGAAGAGAATATGCACATGGCCATTACCTAGTTAAGGCTGTAATTGAAGGAGAAAAAATTCAATCTGTAGAGATTGTTACAGCAACTCAAGATCCTGAAAGTGATTCAATTGTTGCCGATAAGGTTAAAGGCGAATATCCATATGATGCAGCTGTGGAAACATTTGCTAAATGGTCAGAAATGGTTGTTGATAACCAGTCTGTAACAGTTGATGTTGTTTCAGGTGCAACTCATTCTGATCACGGTTTAAACAATGCTTTAGCTCAATGTTTAACTCAAGCTGGTTTAAGCCCTGATGACTATAAATAATTAGTATTTTTAATTTAATACTTAATTTTAAATGAGAGCCCTTCTATAGGGCTCTTGTTTATAGTATAATTAATGTAAATTGAAGGTTGGAGATATATTATGAGTTTTAAAAAATTTTTTTTCGCATTAATAATTATAATAATAATAATAAGTGGTATGTATATAATAAGTGGCAATCAAAAGGAAACAAAACAAGATCTAAATAATTCTGATAATCAAATCACTAAAAGCGAAGGTTCAGAATTTTTAATGGATACTTTGATTAGAATCAGAATACATGATGAAAATTCAAAACAAATACTCGAAGAAGCTTTTAATAAAGTCAGATTTTTAGAAAACCTCTTAAGTAAGACAAATCCAGAAAGTGATATTAGTAATATAAATAATAATGCTAAAATAAAGTATGTAAGTGTTGAAGATGAAACATATGAATTATTAAAAGAAGCGAAGTATTTTTCTAATTTAACCAATGGGGCTTTTGATCCATCGATTGGACCTTTAGTAAAACTTTGGGGGATTGGAACAGAGGATCAAAAAATTCCTTCGGATGAAGAAATACAAAAGGCTCTTGAACTTATTAATTATAAAAATATTATATTTGCTGAGGACAATAAAGTAATGTTAAGTGAAGATAGTATGATGATAGACCTAGGTGCAATTGCTAAGGGTTTTGCTGCTGATTATTTAATTAAATACTTCAAAGAAGAAAATGTAGAAAGTGCCTTTATTAACATGGGAGGCAATGTTTCAGTCCATGGTAAAAAAATTGATGGTTCTGATTGGAAAGTGGGAATTCAAGATCCTGATCAAAGCAGAGGTAATATAATTGCAGTTGTTGAAGGTAGTGATATATCCGTAGTTACTTCTGGAAATTATGAAAGATACTTTACAGAAGATGGAATTAGATACCATCATATATTAAATCCTGAAACTGGTTATCCAGCTTGGAATAAAATAATAAGTTCAACAATTATTTCATCTGATTCAAGTTATGCTGATGCCCTTTCAACATCATTATATATTCTAGGTGTTGAAAAATCATTTGATCTTATTAAAGAGTTTGATCATATTTATATTGTTTTAGTAACTGAAGACAATATGATATATGCAAGTAAAGAACTTAAAGAGATAACTACATTTACAGATGATAGGTTTACAGTACAATACAGATAATTATTTAAGATATGTAGGTGATATTAATGTTTTGGGATAAATACCCTGAATTTGCTAAAGAAATGAATGATTTTGAAGATTACTTTCAAAGTACACTTACTAGTAGTAATCAACTTATAAAAAATGAAATAAAAAGACTGGCAGAGGCTGGTGGGAAAAGGATTAGACCTGCTCTTTTAATATTAGTTAGCCATCTTGGTGAGCATGATAAAGAAAGAATATGGCCAATGGCAGCCTCAATTGAAATGATACATTTAGCTACACTAATCCACGATGATGTTATTGATAAGTCGCCTTTAAGAAGAGGTGTTGAAACAACTCATCAGAGACTATCAAATAATACTGCAATATTTATGGGTGATTACTTATTTGCATTAGCGATGGAAGTTATCTTAAATGAATTTGGTGATCAAAAAATAGAAGATGTATTAATGAGACAGATCAAAAATACAATACAGAATATTAAAAAACTCTGTGAAGGCGAAGTATCTCAGTTTCAAAGACAGTTCGTTAAAGTACCTTCTTTTAGGGAATATCTAGATTCTCTAAATAAAAAGACTGCTTTACTTTTTAAAGCAAGTGCTACGATGGGGGCTGCTTTTTCCGGTATGAGCAAATATCAGGTACATAAGATGGGGAAACTTGGTCATAATATGGGAATGGCATTTCAACTAATTGATGATTTGTTTGATTTTCAAGATAAAAACAGTGAGTTAGGAAAACCACAGAACAATGATTTTACACAAGGAATATATACACTTCCAATTATATATGTTTATAATAATATTGAACATAAAAAAAATATTGAAAAGTATTTAAAAGAGCCAGAAAAGAATACAAAAAAAATCAAAGAAATTGTTTATGATCAGGGAGGTATTGATTATACTAAAGAACTGGCTAATAGGTATATTGATAAAGCAAAAAAGATAATATCTACCTATAGTGATAATAAGTATGGAGAAATCATTAAATGGACAGTAGAAAAAATAGTGAATAGAAATTTCTAACATCGGATAACCGGTGTTTTTTTTTGTTTAGAAATATGGTATAATAATTTTAAATAGAACAAGAGTTCGCTTTGAGGTGATTGATTTGAATATTGAGCAGATGAAAAGTTATTTAAAGGAAAAAGATGATTTCATAAGTAGGATTACTTATTGGAAAGAAATAGAGAGTAAAGATGCTAAATATGTTGATTTGCCAAAAGAATTAGATCATAGATTGAAAAATATACTTAAAGAAAAAAATATAGATAAATTATATAATCATCAAAAAATAGCATATGATAAAGTATCTAAAGGTGAGAACACTGTTGTTGTAACTCCAACCGCCTCAGGCAAGACTCTTTGTTATAATTTACCTGTTTTAAATGAAATATTACAAAATGAAGGTTCCAGGGCATTATATATGTTTCCAACTAAAGCCCTTTCACAGGATCAACTTTCTGGTTTATATGAACTAATTTTAGCATTAGATCAAAATATTAAGACTTATACATATGATGGAGATACTCAGGTTAGTGCAAGAAAGAGTATTAGACAGTCAGGAGATATTGTAATTACAAATCCAGATATGTTACATGTAGGTATCCTGCCCCATCATACTAAATGGATAAAACTATTTGAAAATTTGAAGTATATTATAATTGATGAAGTCCACAGTTATAGAGGTGTATTTGGAAGTCATGTAGCTAATGTAATAAGAAGATTAAAAAGGATTTGTACGTTCTATGGTTCTGATCCTATCTTTATCTGTGCTTCTGCTACAATTGATAATCCGGGAGAGTTAAGTTCAAAACTTATCGGAGAAGAAGTAACGGTTGTTGATCAAAATGGAGCACCTTCAGGTCCAAAAGATTTCATTTTTTATAACCCACCTGTTGTTAATAAAGAACTGGGAATACGAAGAAGTTATGTTTTAGAAAGTAAAAAAATTGCAGATATATTTTTGAAGAATAAGATTAAAACAATAATTTTTACAAGGAGTAGGTTAAAAACAGAGATCATATTATCATATTTACGTGAAAACAAGCTAAAAGATCTTGAGATCAGGGGTTATAGGGGTGGCTATTTGCCTAATGAAAGACGTGATATTGAAAAAGGTTTAAGAGATGGAACTATTGATGGAGTAGTAAGTACAAATGCATTAGAACTTGGTGTAGATATAGGACAGTTAGATGCTAGTATTTTAGCTGGTTATCCAGGTACAATAGCGAGTTCCTGGCAACAGGCCGGTCGCGCTGGTAGGGGAATGAAAAGATCTATATCGATTTTAGTTGCCTCTAGTAATGCACTTGATCAATATATAGTAAATAACCCTGAATTCTTTTTTAATCAACCTGCCGAAAATGCTTTAATTAATCCTAATAATCTAATGATCTTAGTTTCACATATAAAATGTGCAGCTTTTGAACTACCATTTAAAGATGGTGAGCAGTTTGGTGTTGAAACTACAGATCAAATATTAAGTTATCTAGAAGATAAAGGAATACTAAGATATAAAAGTGGTAAATGGTACTGGTCAGCAGAGAGATATCCTGCAGAAGATATTAGTCTAAGAAGTGCATCTTCTGATGATTTTTCAGTTATAGATCAGACTAATAAAAATAATATACGTGTGATTGGAAGAGTTGATTATTTCAGTGTTCCTACCACTATTCATAAAGATGCAATCTATATTCATGAAGGTAGACAGTATCAAGTTAAAGAACTTGATTATGATGGAAAAAAGGCGTATGTCAAAAAGGCAGATGTCAATTTCTATACAGATGCTAATCTCGCTGTGGATTTAAGGGTTCTTGATCTTTTTGATAAAAAAGAAGAAAATGTAAAAAGTTTTGAATACGGGGAGGTAGTAGTCACAGCTCAAGCTACTATGTATAAAAAGGTTAAATTTAACACTCATGAAAATGTAGGTTATGGGGATATAAACCTACCTGAAGTTGAGATGCATACCACTGCTTGGTGGCTCAGTCTTGAAAAAAACTTTGAAAAAGAAATGAGTAAAAAAGTATTAGAAAATGCACTTTTGGGACTTTCTAATCTACTTGTAAATATTGCCCCGATATACTTAATGTGTGATCCTAGAGATATTAATTCAACGATTCAGATCAGATCACCTTTTACAGGTAAGCCAACAGTATTTATCTATGATAATTATCCTGGTGGAGTAGGATTGAGTGAAAAAATATTTAGAGTAGATCTTAAGATATTAAATTCAGCTTTGACTTATCTTAAAAAATGTCCATGTGATGGAGGTTGTCCTGCCTGTGTAGGACCGATTAATGAAGTTGGTTTAAAAGCTAAAGAGATGACACTTTACCTACTAAAGGAGGTTCTTAAGGGTGAACCTGAGGGATAAGTTGAAAAACTATGATAAAAAGGTAGATAGGAAAAAAAGGGTTCATGAAAAGGAAAATATTGAATATATTGATACCGATAAATTTAATAGTAAAGATATTTCTAATCAATATGGTAGATATATAGTTTCTATTAATCATTACAATTATAACTTCAAGCATGGTCTATATCAAATAGATCAACTTTTTAAGGGACTGAATAAAAGTGTTTTGGAAAGTATATTAAATAAAACTAGCAATACTGATTTTGTACCTAATTTAAAGGAAAAGATGCTCTTTGTAGATACCGAAACAACCGGACTTATGGGAGGAACTGGGACCTGTGCTTTTTTGATTGGTCTTGCTTTTTTTGAAAATGATACATTTACAGTAAAACAGTATTTGATGAGAGATTATGATGAAGAGCCTGCAATGTTATCAGATATAAAAAAAATATTTGATGAAAAAGAGATAGTTATATCATTTAATGGAAAAAGTTTTGATCTTCCCTTGATCAAAACTAGATTAATTTTAAATAAATTTGAACAGATCAGTTATAGTCTCCACCTTGATTTATTACATTCTGCAAGAAGGATTTGGTCTTATCTAGACTCATGTTCATTGAGTTCACTTGAAGAAAATATATTAAATTTTCAAAGAACAAAAGATATACCAGGCTATTATATACCTAATATTTATTTTGAATTTTTAAAAAGTAAAAAGTTAGAACTTTTGGCTCCAATTTTTGAGCATAATATATATGATATTTTATCTCTAGTAACTTTACTTACTCACCTTAAGGAAGTATATCAAGAAAGTGTGGTTAATTTATGTGCAGATGAGTTATATCGAATTGGGAAGATAAAAGAAAAAAACAAAGAATATAAGTCAAGTATTAAATACTATAAAAAAGCTTGTCTAAAGTATAAAGATAATGGATTAAAATATAAGGTTTTAAAGAGTCTTAGCTGGCAATATAAAAGAATTAATAGTTATAATAAGGCTGTTGAAATTTGGAACGAAATGATTAATGACTTTGATTATGATCAATTTCCCTATATAGAATTGGCAAAGTATTTTGAACATAAAGAAAAAAACTATAAAAAAGCATTATCATATACCCTGAGTGCAAAAAACTTATTATATGAAAAAAGCATTATGATTGAAAGATATTCTAAAAAGTTAAAAAACATAAATCATAGAATCAAAAGGCTAAAAGATAAAAATGATATTTAGATCAAATAAGAATCAATCTTTCAGTATATATTCACTTATCTTTACAATTATGATATGATTAAATAAACACAATAGGGGGGATATTTTTGTCTGTAAAAAGAATTAATACTTTTTCTATAGTTGGTTTTGATCCAGACACTGAAGAGTTAGGTATAGCTGTACAATCAAAATTTTTAGCTGTTGGAGCTGTTGTTCCCTGGGCTAAAGCAGGGGTTGGTGCTATTGCCACCCAGGCATTAGCTAATTTAGATTATGGGGTAGACGGTCTTAAATTTCTTAAAGAAGGTCTTAAACCGAAAGAGGTAATTGATAAATTAAAAAATCAAGATGAAAACTATCAAACCAGACAAGTTGGTATTGTTGATGCAGAGGGCAATTCAGCAAACTTTACAGGCAAGGGTTGCTATGATTGGGCTGGGGGTATTTCAGGAAATAACTATAGTTGTCAGGGGAATATCTTAGTAGGTGAAGAGACCGTTCAAGCTATGGCTGAAGTATTTGAAAGTAATAATAATGATGATTTAGGAACAAGATTAGTTACTGCTCTCCAAGCGGGCCAAAAAGCAGGTGGAGATAAAAGAGGTAGACAGTCTGCAGCACTTTTAGTAGTCAAGGAAAACGGCAGTTATGGTGGTTATAACGATAAATATATTGATTTAAGAGTTGATGATCATAAAACTCCTATTAAAGAGTTAAAAAGGCTTTTAAATATATTTTATATGTACTTTGGTGATAAACAAGCAAAAAAGATTAAGCTTGATGATGACTTAATAAAAAAAGTAAAATATTATCTTACTGAATTAGATATTTTTAAAGGAAAGTTAGATTCAGAAATTGATAAAGAGTTTAAAAAGGCACTTGAGACATTTTATCATCAAGAGAACTTTGAAGAAAGAAAAACAAAAGTTGGTTATATTGACCAAGATATTTTAAAATATATGGAAGATAAAATAAAATAATTCACTGGAGGTGTTAACTTTATGGAACGTAAGGACTTTATAATTGAGATTGATAATATGTCAGATAGAAAGTTAAGACAGTTACTTAATTTTGTCTATGAGCAGTTTGAAAAGGAAGGTAAAGTAGAGTTATTAGATGATAAGATTAAGGAAATAAAAAAATTTAGCTAATGAGGTAATTTTATTATGACTAAAAAAATATTAATCGTCGATGATGAATATAAAATAAGAAAGATTATTAAAGCTTATTTGAATGATGAGGGATTTAATACTATTACTGCTCAAAATGGTAAAGAAGCTTTAAATCTATTTGAAAATGAGAGCCCAGATCTAATTGTTTTAGACCTAATGATTCCTGAAATTAGTGGTGAAGAAGTCTGTATGAAAATTAGAAAAAGATCTGATATTCCGATACTGATGTTAACTGCTAAAGGTCTAGAAGAGGAAAGAGTAAAAGGTTTAGACATAGGGGCTGATGATTACCTTGTCAAACCTTTCAGTCCAAGAGAGTTAACTGCTCGGGTTAAAGCTATCTTAAGAAGGAGTGACTTTTCTGCTTCAAAAGCAGAAATTTTAAGTTATTTTGATGGTGATCTAAAAATTTATCCATCAAAAATGAAAGTAACATATAGACAAAAAGATATTAATTTAACCTCAACTGAGTTTGATATACTTTATTATATGTCAAGAAATCCAAACCAAGTTTTATCTCGTGATCAATTAGTAGATAAGGTATTAGGACTTGAGTTTAAAGGTTTTGATAGAACAATAGATGTTCACATTAAAAATATTAGAAAGAAAGTTGATATTACAAATAAAGATCTTATTGAAACTGTTTATGGAGCTGGCTATAGATTTGTAGGTGAATGAAATGAATAAACTTGGACTTAAAATTTTTATAATATTTTTACTGGTTTCAATTGGAGGATTATTACTTACTTCAGTATTTATTAACTATAGATTTAATTTCTATTTTGAAAATTATCTAAGAGATATTAGAGAAGATAGAGTAAATAATCTAAAAAATATTTTAGAAGATAGCTATAATCAAAATAACAATTGGAATGAAGCACAACAAATAATAGGTAACTTTTCGAGTTTAAATGATTTTAAAGTTATATTAA
>JAIPEV010000153.1 GCA_021736965.1 Halanaerobiales bacterium
TTATTGATATTAAAAGCAATAGGTATAGAATCGGGAGACGAAGTAATTATTCCTTCTTTCACATTTTTTGCTACAGCAGGTGTAATATCAAGATTAGGTGCAACTCCTGTTTTTGTTGATATTTTTGAAAAAAGTTATAATATAAACACTATGAAATTAGAAGAAAGTATTACTAGTAAAACCAAAGCTATAATGCCTGTTCATTTGTACGGTCAACAAGCCAATATGGACGAAATCATGAAAGTTGCAAAAAAATATGATTTGAAAGTCATAGAAGATGCTTGTCAAGCAATTGGTTCGAAATATAATGGACATCATGTTGCTCACTACGGAGATGCTGCTGCCTTAAGCTTTTTTCCTTCAAAGAACTTAGGAGCTTATGGAGATGCAGGGATGGTTTTAACCAATAGTGATAAGATAGCAAAAAAAGTGAAGAAATTAAGGGTTCACGGGGCTGGCCCTAAATACTATCATTCTGTTGTTGGTTACAACAGTAGATTAGATTCTATTCAAGCCGCTACATTGAATGTTAAGATAAAATATCTAGATAAATGGAATAAAAGTAGACAAAAAGTATCTAAAAAATATATTGAATTATTTAAAGAGTATAATATTTCCAGTAAAATTAATTTGCCTACTGTGGAAAAAAGAAGGACACATGTTTTTCACCAGTTTGTAATTAGATTAAAACAAAGGGATTTTATCAGAGCAAAATTAAATGCCAGAGGGATATCGACGGGCATCTATTACCCACAACCGTTACACTTACAAGAGTGTTATAAGGATCTTGGTTATAAAATAGGTGATTTACCAGTATCAGAGAAATTTTCAAAAGAGGTTTTAGCATTACCAATTGATCCTAGTTTAACCGAAGAACAATTAAGGTATATTGTGATAACATTAAAAGATATTTTAGAGGATGTGTTTTTATGAAAATCATGTCAATTATAGGAGCAAGACCACAATTTATTAAGGAAGCGATGATGCAACAAGAAATCTTAAAAAACAAGAAAGTTAATCATGTTTTGGTACATACTGGGCAACACTATGATAGAAATATGTCAGGTATATTTTTTGATGTCCTTAAGATGAAGAAACCAGACTATAACTTAGGTATTAATGGTAAGTCACACGGTGAAATGACAGCAAAAATGATTATTCAAATCGAAAAATTACTTATAAAAGAAAAACCCGACGTCATTCTTTTATACGGAGATACAAACTCTACTTTAGCAGGTGCTATTGCAGCATCTAAATTAAAGATAAAAATTGCTCATATAGAAGCAGGGTTAAGACAGGAACCCAAAACGATGCCCGAAGAGATTAATCGAGTGCTTACTGATAGAATCTCTGATTTCTTATTCACCCCTACTCCATTGGCTAATGAAAATTTAAATAATGAGGGGTTAGGTAAACTTGTTTATCATGTGGGTGATATTATGTATGATTTATTTCTTAAAATGAAACCACTCTTTGATTACTCATTACTTCAGAAATATGATTTAGAACCACGGGAATTTGTTGTTATGACACTACATAGAGATTTTAATGTTGATCATAAATATAAACTTCGAAGTATTCTTAAAGAATGTAAAAAAATTGCTGAAAATTTTAAAATTGTATTTCCAATTCATCCTAGAACGCTTAAAAGAGTTAAAGAATTTAACCTTTCAGATTTACTTGAAGATTTCATAATTTTACCACCTATAGATTATCTAAAACTTATGGGGCTTATTCAAAGAGCTTATAAAGTTATAACAGATAGTGGAGGATTGCAAAAGGAGGCATACTTTTCAAAAAAACAAGCGCTCGTAATTATGCCCGATACAAGTTGGAGAGAGTTAATTGATCTTGAAGCTAATACTCTAGTGGATGTTAAGGATATTTATAATATTTTTAGTAATCAAAAAAAACATAATTTTGACAAAAATATATTCGGTGATGGTAAGGCGTCTAAAAAAATTATTGATGTTTTAGAAAAAGAGTTATAACATGTTTATTCTGATTATACCATCTTGGTATCCATCAAAAGAAAACAAACTTTCTGGCATTTTCTTTAAAGAGCAGGCTGAAGCATTGTCAAGAGCAGGGCACAAGGTGATTGTTGCCTATCCTGAAATGTGGAATATTCTTAAATTTCCAAGAAGATTTTTTAAGCAAGGAATATTAGTTCAAACTGAGAACAATCTTGATGTTTTTAGATATAAAGGATATAATTACTTTCCTAAACTTTATAACCTTAAGAAAAAGTTATTTCTAAAAAGAGCGAAAAAATTGTATAGGTTGATAGAAGAGAAGCATGGTAAACCAGATGTTATTCATGCACATTCTGCATTATATGGTGGATATGCAGCAAGTGTCATTGGCAAGGAAGAAAACATACCAACAGTGTTAACTGAACATTCTTCTGCTTTTTCTAGAGACATTTATAATCGAGTTCAGATTAGAATCATAAAGAAAACATTGAATGATATTGATAAGGTAATAGCAGTTGGAATAGGGTTGAAAAAAGATATAGAAAAAATAGTGCCAAATAGGGTTATTGAGATGATTCCTAACATGATTGACACTGATAAATTCAGACCACTTACCAAAAATGATTCATATAATAGTTTTACTTTTTTCTCACTTGGCTTTTTAGATTATAACAAAGGATTCGATATTCTAATAAAAGCATTTAAGAAGGCAAAAATAGATAATTCTCAACTTCTTATCGGTGGCGAGGGTAAAGAAAAGAAAAAACTCATAAGTTTAAGAGACAAGTTGGGGTTACAGAATCAAGTAAAGTTCTTAGGACGATTAAATCGGAAACAAGTACTGAAGGAAATGAACTCGTGTGACATTTTTGTTTTAGCAAGTAGACAAGAAACTTTTGGAGTAGTTTTAATTGAAGCACTTGCTTGTGGTAAACCAGTAATAGCCACTAGAAGTGGAGGTCCTGAGATTATTGTTAATGATAACAATGGTTTACTGGTGCCGGCCGATGATATTGCTTTTTTAGCTAAAGCAATGGTAAGGATACGTAAAGAAATTAATCAATATGACTCTGAAATAATAAGAAAAATCTGCACTGATAACTTTAGTAGAGAAGCAATAGTTAAAAAAATAGAACTACAGTATTTTAATCTAATCGATAAAAATCTACTCTAGCATTCAGGAATCAAAGATGGGGATACCGAGTACCTTTTTTATTAACTATTTTGACAAAAGAGTATATATAGCAGAGTGATTTTCATATTATTTGCAAGAATAAATAGGTTAAATGGAAAAATTAATAAAAAATAGGAAAAGTTGATAGGAGAAATAAAATGTATAAGATAGGGCTATTTACGCTTAATGGATATTATAATTATGGAAATAGACTACAAAACTACGCTTTAGAAAAAATCCTAGAAGAATTAGGTTTTGAAGTTACCACTATAAGGGTAAAAAGAGGAAATAGTAATACATCAAAAATAGATAAGTTAAAAAAACTAGTGAAGATAAAGACAGTTGTTTTAAAATTGAAATACTATCTGAATAGAAGCACTTATGATTATAAGAAACAATTATTTAAAGGATTTAGTGAAAAATATTTAAGCGAGTCTAAAAGAATACTTAGATGTTCTGAGGAACTTAAGGAAATCTCTTCTAATTTTGATTATTTTGTAATAGGGAGTGATCAAGTATGGAATCCTAATAATTTATATGGAACCAGTTATTATTTCTCCCCCTTTGCTACCAAGGACCAAAATGTTGCGTACGCACCAAGTTTTGGTCTAGAACGATTACCTAAAGAATGGAAAGAGAAATATAAAGAATGGTTACTAAATTTTAATCATTTATCTGTACGTGAAGAAGCTGGAAGACAAATAGTTAAAGACTTACTAGATATTGAGATTCCAGTTTTAGTTGATCCCACTTTGTTATTAAGTAAAACTCAGTGGTTAAAGATTTCTAGAAAAAACGAGTGGAAACCAGAAAAAAAGTATCTTCTTACGTATTTTTTAGGCCAAGAAAAAAAGAATAATCTTGATTTTATTATTGAATTTGCTAAACAGCATAATTTAAAAATTGTTCATTTAGGAGATATAAAAGATAAAAGAAGATTTACTACAAGTCCTGGTGAGTTTATAGATTATTATAACGATGCTGAAATTGTATTTACAGATTCATTTCACGGTACCGTGTTTTCTATTCTTTTTAAAAAACCTTTTGTGGCCTTTAAGCGAGGAAATATAAACTCTAGAATTGATACATTGCTATCTAAATTTAATTTTGAGGAAAGACATTGGAGTCACATATCGTTGAACAAAAATTACTTTGATATTGATTATTTTCATGTGGATTCTATTTTAAAACAAGAGCGAGAGAAGTCACTTATTTACTTGAAAAAAGCATTGGGATTAAAAAAGGAAAATTAGATGGAATCATTTAAAGTTAATCAACTCAAAACAGGGGCACTTCTTACTTATATTTCCATGGGATTAGGATTCTTAATAAGTTTAATCTATACGCCTATCATGATTCGATTGTTAGGACAAAGTGAGTATGGATTATATAATTTAGCTGCTTCTGTAATTGCATATCTAGGGATTTTAAATTTTGGTTTTGGAAGTACTTATATAAGATATTATTTACACTTTAAAATGAAAAAAGATGTTAAAGGCATTAATAAACTTAATGGAATGTTTTTAGTTATTTTCTCAGTTCTTGCATTGATTACCCTACTTTCTGGATTTGCCTTATCGTTTTTTGCAGAAATTGTGTTTGGTAATGAGTTGACAGAAAAAGAAATTAGCATTGCAAAAATATTATTAGTTATTTTAACAATAAATTTAGCTCTCAAGTTTCTAGACATTGTTTTTATATCATATATAAGAGCAAATGAACGTTTTATTTTTCAAAAGATTACAAGTTTAGTTAGAACAATTGTAAATCCATTCGTTATTTTACCAATTTTATTTTTAGGATATGGATCTATAGGCATGGCAATAGGAGTTACCGTATTAAGTCTCATAATAGAAATTATACATATTATGTATGCTAAAATAAAACTAAAAATTAAATTTAGTTTTAAGGTGTTTGACATAGTACTCTTTAAAGAAATTACAATATTTTCATCATTCATCTTTTTAAACTTAGTTATTGACCAAATAAACTGGAATATCGATAAGTTTATAATTGGTCGTTTTCATGGAACAATTCCTGTAGCGATATATTCCTTATCGGCTTTATTTAATACATACTATATACAACTTTCTACAGCGATATCAAGTGTATTCGTTCCGAGAGTACATAAGCTTATTCAATCATTTAATGGAAGAGAAAAAATCACTAAATTATTTACCAAGGTAGGGAGAGTGCAGTTCATTGTTTTATCTTTATTTTTAACAGGATTTATTTTCTTTGGGAAGCCATTTATTTATTGGTGGGCTGGTGACAACTACTCACAAAGTTATTACATTATTATTATACTGATATCATCTGTAACAATTCCAATTATTCAAAACTTGGGAATTGAAATTTCAAGAGCAAGGAAATTACATAAGTTTAGATCAATAACGTACCTTCTGATAGCAGTGGTTAATATAGGCATCACAATACCACTTGTTGTCAGATATGAAGGTATAGGAGCTGCGTTGGGTACTGCATTAGCTTTATTGATTGGCAACGCACTGATAATGAATATTTATTACCATAAAAAAGTGGGATTAGATATATTGTTTTTTTGGAAAGAAATTATTAAATTATTACCTGCTTTTATCTTACCAATACTTAGCGGCTTTCTTTTATTATTTTACACGGATATTAATCAAACAATTATTTTCATATTAGATATAATTACTTACATTTTAGTTTTTGGAATTTCAATGTGGTTGATTGGAATGAATGACTTTGAGAAAGATTTGTTTAGAAAACCATTATATGTATTAGTAAATAAAATAAAAGGATGATAAGAATGAACACAATTCAAGAATTAAAAAAAAGAATTATTGATAATGATTACTGTATTGGCTGTGGAGCGTGTTCTTATGTTTCAAAGGGTATAATTAGTATAAAGAGAAATGATAAAGGGCAGTTTCAGGCATTGATTGACCAAAAGTATGCATACTATAATAACGATATATTGAATGTTTGTCCATTCTATAATTCAGAAGTAACTGAGGATATTCTTGGTAAAGAATTGTTTTCACTTGCTCCTGATATTAAATATGATAATTATCAAGGATATTACCTCTCAAATTATGCTGGACACATACAAGAAGGTCAATACCGAGTTAAAGGTAGTAGTGGAGGGTTTGGTTCCTGGCTTGCATCTAAGTTACTTGAAGAAGGGTTAGTTGATAAGGTAATTCATGTTAAATCTTCAAATGAAAGTGACATGTTATTTGAATATAAAATTTCAAATGATATAGAAGAAATTCAAGAAGGGTCTAAGTCAAGATATTATCCTATAGAAATGTCAAAGGTACTGGAGTATGTTAGAGAAAAAAAGTATAAGTATTTATTTATTGGCATTCCATGCTTTATAAAATCATTAAGATTATTACAAAAACAAGACTCTATTTTAAAAGAAAGAATAATTCTTACGCTTGGGTTAGTTTGTGGCCATTTAAAAAGTGATTTTTTCGCCAAATCCCTTGGCTGGGAATTGGGGATAAAACCATCTGACTTAAAAGATATTGATTTTAGAATGAAATATGCAGATCAACCAGCCAATCGCTATGGAGTTAGAGTCACAGGAAAAGTTCAAGGTAACTTAAAAGTAATTGAAGCTCCGACTAAAGAATTATTTGTTTCAAATTGGGGTCATGGGTTATTTAAATATAGTGCGTGTGACTATTGCGACGATGTCTTAGCTGAAACTGCCGATATAACTATTGGTGATGCATGGTTGCGCGAGTATAGCAAAGATTCTGGAGGAACTAATGTTATTATAGTAAGGAATCCAATTATTGATGATTTGATAGAAACATTTAGAACTGAAATTAGTTTGGATGAAATTTCCGCAAATAAAATCTATCAATCACAAGCTGGTGGTTTTAGGCATAGAAGGGATGGACTTAAGTATAGATTATACTTAAAAGATCTAAATAACCAGTGGAGACCGAGAAAGCGTGTTGAGGCAAGTGATAATATACCTAAACAAAGACGTAAGATATATGAAATGAGATTAAGGTTAACTGAGTATAGTTATAAAAACTATTACAAAGCTATAGAGGAAGATGATTATAGAATATTTATAAAGAATATGTCTGGAATAATTAATGAGTATGATAAAGTTTATAGAGGCAACATTGCAGTATATCTAATAAAAAGGTTGATTGGAAAAGTCCTTCGAATACTCAAGTTGAGATAAAATTTATTATTGTAAAAATGACTGAACATAGATGTATTACTAATTTTTACTTTAGTGAATTATTTTTCTTTTATTTGCCGCTCACTAAATTTGAAAACCTTAGCGTTGTAAAAATAGTATATCAGTTTACTTACTAGATTAGACCAAGGAAGTTATATTAGTGAAGTTTAAATACAAAATATTAGTATATTTCTATTTGAAAAGATTTAAG
This sequence comes from Halanaerobiales bacterium, assembly GCA_021736965.1. Classification (GTDB taxonomy): domain Bacteria; phylum Bacillota; class Halanaerobiia; order Halanaerobiales; family M55B127; genus M55B127. The sequence goes on from JAIPEV010000153.1 coordinate 7,554, forward strand.
GGACAATTTCGATAGGAATTGTTCCTTGAATTTTATTTTTGTAACATTGTCAGACATAAGTGACAGACTGTCTCTAACAAAAAAAGAGATGAGTGAAAATAATCTAATTTTGAAAAAATGAATTTTGACGGGAAGAGTATTAGTCAAGCAGAGACAAAGATTGTCATTGTCTTGAAAATATCTTCCTTGTATCCGTAAAACTTCTATGCTTTTAAATTATCATTTATGATAAAATCACATGTTATCCTAAGGATGGAGAATACCACTTTACTAGTATGGGGGAGGTATAAATTTTATTTAATAATAAGTGTTTGATACAACCTAAGAGCCTGTTTAAAAGAGGTTAATTTAGGATTTACGCTTATAAACTAGTTGTTGTACAACCGATTATAATCAGCTCTTACTATTGATTTTTAAATGGAAAATTGTTAACACTCCTCTACTAGAAATTATTTGACGAATATGCTGATTTTTATCATACGAAATATATCTAAGTCAAGAAAATTATTTAATAACAGTGATTTTATATATTTTTTGTTTGCTAAATAAATATTTATTGGGGGACAGACTTTGTATTAATTTGAATACAGAAATCTAGATAGGTCATTTTTTCTACAGGGTTAGATTTGCGGGA
>JAIPEV010000071.1 GCA_021736965.1 Halanaerobiales bacterium
TTTATCCGATCTTTTGTGTAGTCAAAGTAACTGCTTGAAAAACTCTTAAATTTTTTTAATATATTACATTTTTAGATTTAGACGAAAAATAACTTAAAAATAGAAAGTAGAGATTCTATTCTTTACAATAGACATCTAATTATTCAAACCAGGATTTAATTTCTTTTTCAGAAGGAACTTTACCTGAGACTTTCATTTTTTGATCAAGAGCTACTGCAGGAGTTAACGCAACACCTCTTTCGGTGATTTTATTTATATCCTGTACTTTTACTAGCTCAACTTCTAGATTTAACTCTTTAATCACATTTTTAATATTTTTCTCTGTCTTTAGACAGTTTGGACATCCTGTACCAAAGATTTCAATTTTTGTCATTAGTATTCTCTCCTTTTAGATTAGTTTATAATACAAATGTTCCATATACATAGCCACTGAAAGTAGCCATAACAACAACCAAGCTAATAAAAACTAAAGTCTTTTTAGTTCCAAGTACACTTCTTATTACTAACATATTTGGTAAGCTTAAGGCTGGTCCCGCCAAGAGTAGGGCTAGAGCTGGACCTTTACCCATACCCAAACCCATAAGTCCTTGTAATATAGGAATTTCTGTTAAAGTGGCGAAGTACATAAAAGCTCCCAAGATTGAGGCTGTAAAGTTAGCAATTATTGAATTCCCACCAACAAAAGTTGATATCCAACTAGCTGGGATAATACCAGCTTCTGTACCGGGTCTTCCCATTAAAAAGCCAGCTACTAGTACACCTGCAAATAATAAAGGTAAAATTTGTTTTGCAAAGTCCCAGGTTGAATCCAACCAATCTGTAATTTCATTTTTTTCAAACCACCTTTTTAAAATAATACCTAAAACTATCAGTAAAGTTATTGTTACCGGCCATTTAATATTATATATAAACATCCAGAAACCTGAAGTATTACTTGGTTTTACCCAGGCGGCAAAAATTAAGATAAAAATTAATGTTATAAAATATATTAGATTTTGAAAAGCAGATCTTTTTTCATCATCTTCATCATTACCGATGACAAAGTCACCTGTTAATCTTTTTTTGTCATCTTCACGGAATATAATAGCCATTAATATTCCGATAACTATAGCAAAAATTATTGCTCCTATTGCTCTTGCTAAACCTAACTGCCAACCTAAAATTCGTGCAGTTAAAATTATTGCAAGAACATTAATAGCCGGTCCAGAGTATAAAAAGGCTGTTGCTGGGCCAATACCTGCACCTTTTTTATAAATTCCTGCAAACAGTGGTAATACCGTACACGAACATACCGCAAGAATTGTTCCGGAAACAGAAGCAACTGAATAGGAGATCCATTTTTTTGCGTCACTTCCAAAGTACTTTAATACAGCATTTTGAGAAATGAAGTTAGCAATTGCTCCTGCGATAAAGAAAGCAGGAATAAGGCAAAACAGGACATGTTCTTGAGCATATTCTTTGAGCATATAAAATGATTCTATAATAGCCTGTTGAAATTTTGGATTATTGATTGGAAGATAAAAAGCTGCTAAAAAAACTGCTATATAAAGAGAAAGTTTTTTGATTTTATTCATTTGTGTCCACCTCATATTTCGTATATCACTTTTTATTTATTATTAAAGATATTTATTCTATCATTTAGATCACTTTGTATAACATTATCTACACATACAAAATAGTTAATTACACAAGGTGTTCTGAGTGAATAATAGACTTTTAATCCTTGTTTTTCTGATTTTACAACCCCAGCATTTTTTAATATGTTTAGATGTTTTGAGACAGATGATTGATTTAAATCAAGTTCTTTTATTAGATCAGAGACACACATTTTTAAATTTTCACCTAGTGTGTCTACAAGCTTTAACCTGTATTTATTTGCAAGTGCTTTCATTATTTTTGCCCTTGCTTCATATAATTTTTCATCCATTCTGTCACCACCTCATAAGAATATTACCATATTAGAATATAGTTGTCAAATAGTTTGCTTTTGACTTTTCTATTTACGAATTAAGTTTAGATTACTGTAGTTAGTTTGTTATCCTTGACAGGGCGAAAAAAATAAAATAATATGTATATGAGTAGAAACTACTATGGTAATAATAAATTAAAGTCAGGGATTTATTAAAAAAAATTAAAGCTTTGTCACAGATAAAAATAAAAATAAATGAAAAATTTATTAAATTATTAAAAAATTGAGGTGATTAAAGGATAAAGATTGATATAGATAAGGTTACTTACGAATATATTTTAAAAAAAGGTGGCAATACCTACATATATAAATTCAATAAAAGGATGTTGTGGTAAACAAACTAAGGTAGATATGTATCCTTGGGTTAATTTAAGAAAACCTTCAAAAAATGATTGTATTAAGAACTGCTCTTAGTTTCTTTAATAGTTTAATATTTGATTATCTGGATTAAAAAATTATCGAGCTTTTAAAGAGATAAAATATATTATAAAAAATACATAAAAGCAATTAAAAACTTAATAAGAAATTTATAAGACTATTAAATGGAGGTATATCAAATGGGAAACCCCAAAAAAAAGAGAGAGGATAATACATTAAGTATATTTGAGAAGTATCTTACGGTATGGGTAGCAATATGTATTGTAGCTGGAGTATTAATTGGTCGACTCTGGCCTGTATTCCCAAATGTATTAAGTCAATGGGAATATGCTCAAGTTTCTATTCCAGTAGCGATATTAATTTGGTTTATGATCTATCCTATGATGGTTGAAATTAACTTTGATAGCATCATAGATGCTGGGAGAAGACCTAAAGGTTTAACTATAACACTGGTAACAAACTGGTTAATTAAACCTTTTACTATGTTCTTTTTTGCTTGGCTTTTTATTCAAGTTATATTTCAAAATTTTATACCTACAGATTTAGGTATACAGTATGTAGCAGGTGCTATCTTACTTGGGTCAGCACCCTGTACAGCTATGGTCTTTGTCTGGAGTTATCTAACAGATGGAGATCCAGCTTATACTCTTATTCAGGTTTCAATAAATGATTTGGTTTTAATATTTGCTTATGCTCCCTTAGTAATGTTTTTACTCGGTCTAAATGAACTAATAGTTCCATGGGATACAATCCTATTATCAGTTATTTTATATATAGTAGTTCCCTTAACAGCTGGTTATTTTTCAAGAAAATACTTAATAAGAAAAAAAGGTATTGAATGGTTTGAGAATATATTTTTAGAAAAGTTAAGTAACTTTACAATAATAGGATTACTTGCAACTTTAATTATTTTATTCTCATTCCAGGGAGATGTAATTATAAATAATCCAATTCACATCCTTTTAATAGCAATACCCTTAATTATCCAAACATTTTTCATCTTTGCAATTGCATATGGTTGGGCAAAATTATGGAAGGCTAAACATTCCATAGCAGCACCTGCAGCAATGATAGGAGCAAGCAACTTTTTTGAATTAGCTGTAGCAACTGCTATTTCAATATTTGGAATCGGTTCTGGAGCAGCTTTAGCAACTGTTGTAGGAGTATTAGTAGAAGTCCCGGTTATGTTAGGACTGGTTAAGATTGCTAATAGAACTAGAAATTGGTTTCCTACTGAGAACTAGACAATAATTATATAATTAATTCCTATCACAATAGAAATGCTCTTCTTAAAGTAGACAGATAAGGCTATAAAGGTCTGTTTAACAAAAAGAGGGGTATTTTTTATGTTGAGATATTGATTACTGATTATTAAATTAAAAAATAACATCTTATTTTGATTATAGAAATATTTTTAAAAGGATTTCAATATTTTTTGCTTAACTATAATATAATAATATTTAAATAGGAGATGTGTATTTTGAATATTAAATATATAAATTATAGTGATGATTTAATAAAAGAATCTATTTCATTTCAATATCCAAAAGTATATGTTTTTGATAATCGTCCTACCATGATTAAAGCTTTAGATTATTTCAATCAAAATAAAAATATTTTAGACAAAGAAAGCCTTTTTATAATGAAAGAAGATCTCTGGGATCGATTATTTATCACTGATAATATTATAATAAAAGAAGATAAAGCTAACCTAATATTTTATGGTATATTAGATCAATCAGACAGAAGATTTTTTAATGTAGATAACTACTTTGATGTAATAGATACTGCTGTAGAGTTTTTCCACTTTTTTGATTTTTTAAACAAGAATTTGATTGATATAAATCAACTAGATTTAGATGTTAAATGGCAGCAGGAAAGATTAGATAAATTTAAAGATCTTAGAAAAAGATATAAAAAAAAGCTGAGAACTCTTAGACTAGTAGATAAGGTATTAAAAAGAGATTTTAGTAACTTTAACACAGATTATATAGATGATTTTAACAAAATAGAGTTTGTAAATATTTTACATTTTAATCGATTAGACAAAAAAATATTGAATAGACTTAAAAAAAAGGATAAAGAATTAAAACTAATCCTTAAATTGAATGAAAATGATTTTGACCAAAAAAAATTATGTATTAAATCTTTTACTTTTCCCAAAATAGATCACGATAAAATTAATATATATTCCAGCCAGGATCAGCTCATCCAGTTTGTTAATTTGATAGCAAAAATTGAAAAGAGAGATAATTTAACACAAGTAATTAATCTAAGTAATAAAGAAGATAACTTTGAAAAGATAATTTCTCAAAACTTAGTTAATTTTGAGCGTAATCCTTCTTTTACAGAAAGTAAACTTTATCAGTTTATCGAGGAGTTATATAATAATCTATCAAGTTTTAAACTTCTTGATAGTGATCATTATCTTAATTTAAACCAACTTTTAAAAAGTACATATACAAAGTCTTTTAAAGATTATTATGATTTAACTGAAGGTGATCTTAAAGATTTAAAAGAAAGATCCAAAGAAGAGTATGTTTATTTAGACAAAACAAATCTTAATATCATTAATAATAAAAAAATAAATAAGATTATTAAAGATCTTAAGAAATTAAAAAAACTAGATAATATGAAAGGGTTAATTAACTTTTTAAAAGATATAAATATTAAGAAGTTAAAAGAAGATAAGTATAAGGGTAAGGACTTAGAACAGTATTTTGACTCACTTTTGGAATTAGAGACGATTGGATTATTAAATATAGATAACTTTCTTAAACAGGATCAAAACTTTGCAGATCAGTTACTAAGATTAGTAATTAATTATATGGAGTTTAAAAGTATTAAGATTAATAAAGATAAAGAAAATATAAAGGCAGACATAAAGACAATAAAACAGTCAGCCTGGCTGAACAGAGATTATTTAATAATGTTTAATGTAAATCAGGGTTCTATACCAGATGAATATGATAACGACACTTTTTTAACAAACAGTGATTTAGATAGATTAGGACTGAACTTAAAAGAGATCGACTATCTTAAACAGAAACTTACTTTCTTTAATCACATATTCAGCAGTAATCAAGCTGATCTTTTTTATATAGAAAACATCGATAAAAATATTACAGGTAGTTCTTTTATTGAAGAGTTACTTATAGAGTATGGTATAAAAGAGAGTAAACCTATTTTTATAGAAGATGATCAAAAAAAGATTATCAATCAAATATTTAAAACAGATAGTTTAAATGAATATAAAGATCTTTTGGATAGTGAAATATTTAAAGAAGACAGGATGGAAATGGAAATCAATAAAGATCTTTTTAATAAAAAACTGTCAATGAACCATTATAAACATGAGACATTAAAGAGATGTTCTTATAAATTTTTTATGGAGTATATAATGAATATTGAAGAAGAAAATTATAATCTTACTAAAGAATTGGGTTTAAGAATGATTGGAATTATCGCCCATCATTTTTTTGAAGAAGTTATAAATAAATATGGTTTAAATTTAAAAAACAACTATAGAGACCAAATTGAGGAGATATTGAAAGATATTTTAAATAGATATGATTTACATATCCATCATTATTTTAAGAAATACTACCATGATATCCTATTTGATAGTCTAATCGATTCTATCTTTACACTAGATCAGAGTATAAAAAATAGAATTAATAAGATAGATAGTATTGAGACCGAGGTCAGTTTAAAAAGAAGAAATATCTATAAAAGCCAAGAAAATGTTGAAGTATATATAAGTGGAAGACCTGATCTATTGATCAAAACAGAAGATAACAGCAACTATATAATAGATTTTAAAACAGGTAAAGGAAGTATTAAACAGTTAGCACTTTATTCATTAATGTTAAATTACAAAAAGAGAGATTTTTCTAAAACTTCAAAATCAATTTATAGAATAATGGATAACAGTTTAAAGATTAGTAATAAAGAGATCGAAGAAAAACTAGAAGATGAAATAATAGATGAACTAGATAACCTATTTGCAAAAAAGATATATAAAAGAATCTATAAATCTAGTTGTAAAGAATGTAGTTACTATGATCTATGTAGGGTTGTGATAAGATGAATAAGATCTTAAAAGCAAGTGCAGGTACAGGTAAAACCTATAGACTTTCCTTAGAATATATTAATGCAGTACTTAATGGGACTAACTTTAGAAATATTGTAGTAATGACCTTTACAAGAAAAGCAACGGCTGAAATTAGAGAGAGGATTATTAAACATCTAAAGGACTTAAAGGAAAACAAAGATAGTTCGGAAATTTATCACAATTTACAAAAGATGGGAGCTCTTGGCCCTAAAATATTAAAAGATATTGACTTAATATATAAAGAAATATTAATTAACAAAGATAAGATTAACGTTCATACTATAGATAGTTTTGTAAATAAAATATTTAAAAGATCAATTGCACCCTATCTAGGAATCAGAAAGTATGAGGTAACAGATAAAGATAAGGAAAGTGCAGAAAAAGTATTCAAAAAGATATTAGAAGATAATCAAACTTTTGAACTAATGGAAGATTTTTTAGCTGAAAATACAAGTAGAGATATTAAAAGCTATATTGATATTATCTCTGATATCTTAAATCAACGTTGGAAGTTTGAGTTGATAGATTATCAAGATAGAACAAAAAAGACAGATCTTGATTATATTACAAGATTAGATAACTGTTTAGATATTTTAAAAGAACTAATCAATAAAAAAAATAATGAATTTGATGTAAACTGTTTTAACAGTTCATATCAAGATGTATTACTTAGTTATTTAAAGTTAAACTTTAAAGAAGAAAAAGAGGAATGGATTTATCAAAACAAAGATGTATTTTTAAATGCCCATTTTTGGGATGGTACAAAAACACGTGGAAAAGCTGTAAAAGATTTAAAAGAGGCATTAAAGATAGAGTATGAAAAAATGCAGCAAGCTCTAGCTAATAGGGTATTTAATAGAGAAATCATTAATTATGAAAAACAGGTATTTACCTTTATTGATAACATATTTAAATTCTATGATCAAATTAAATTTAAAGAAAAAATATTTACCTATGATGATATAAGCAACTACACTTATCGCTATCTAAATAAGGATAAGTTAAATTTAGTAGATAATAAAAAAATTACAGGTTATTTTAAAGAACTTATTGGTGTCGAAATTGACCATCTATTAATTGATGAGTTTCAGGATACAAGTGTTCTTCAGTGGAAAATACTTAAACCAATTATAGATAGTATTGAAAGTACAGTTATTGTTGGTGATGAAAAACAGTCTATCTACGGATGGCGTGGTGGCGAAAAAGAGTTATTTTCTAACTTAGAGGATATAATAACAGGTACTGTAATAAATCTAGATACTTGTTATCGGAGTGGTCAAAAAATATTAGACTTTGTAAATCAATTTTTCATTGATATTCATCCAGATTGGGACTATCGAAAGGTAGATGTTTTAGATCAAAAAAAAGAAAAAGGCTACATCTATCTTCTATTAGGTGGGAGTAATAGTATTATAAGAACAGATACCAAATCATTTAGAAAAAAATCAGAAAAAAAACAAAATGAAATCTTTAAGATTAATGAATTGGTTCAAACAGATTTAAAAAAAGAAATTGCTGAAAATATAGCTAAGAACAAAAAAAGATTAAAAGATGTTGCAGTAATAGCAAGAAAAAACGATGATCTAAAAGAGATAGCTGAAGATTTAGATCAGAGAGGTATAAAGTATATTATAGGAAGTTCTTATAGTATAATAGAACATCAGGCTGTAAAACCTATTT
>JAIPEV010000072.1 GCA_021736965.1 Halanaerobiales bacterium
CAAGTTCTTTTGAGCTAACTTCATAATCTTCACTTAAGCTCTTATGAGATTGATACATTAAGTCTCCAAGTTTTTTAAAAATACTTTCTTTTAAAGCTTTAACACTTTCTAATACCCTATGATTTTCTGAAATCACATGTTTGACCCGACGATATATAGTTTTATCTATCTTATTTTTATATTTTTGTAGTTCAGAAAAATTTACACTTCTTAAACTTTCAACATTTTTATTTAATTTTTTATTAAAAAATTTAACGGCAGCTTCACACTCTTCTCTTCGCTTATTATATTTTGAATCAACTAAGCCTCTTTCAACTTTAGAATCAATAATCATAAATATATATTTATCACTTCTAAATGGTACTAACTCGTATTGATTAGTTTTACAGTCAAGCAAAAGTAAGTGATCCTTTTTACCAAGTCTTGAAATATATTGATCCATAATTCCACATTTTACTCCTACAAAATCATTTTCAGCTCGCTGTGATAAAAAAGCTTGTTCTTGGGGGCTTATTTTAAAATCATTTAAATCATTTAACAAATATGCTATTCCAACTTCAAGTGCAGCAGAAGAGCTTAATCCTGCTCCCTGTGGAATATCTCCACTAAATAATATATCTGCACCCTTTATATCTTTTTTTAACTTTTTAAACTCAGAAACTACTCCCATTATATAGTTGGCCCACATTTTCTTTGGACTGAAATTAAAGTTGTTAATTGAAAACGAATATTTTTCATTATAATCGTAAGAATATAAATTAATCGTCTGATCATCGCGTAGTTGAGCTACGAAAAACATCTTTTTATCAATAGCCATTGGTAGAACAAATCCATTATTATAATCTGTATGTTCTCCAATAATATTAACCCTTCCTGGTGCTTGATAAATTCCTTTTCTAGCTTCAGTCAGGTTAAAATTTTCAATAAAATATTTCCATAGTTTATCTGAATTCAAATCTACACCTCTTTTCTATTTATATTCATCTCAGCCATAAACTGATTAAACTTATCATTTCCATCTGAGTTATTTTTAAAAACACTTGCATCTTTTAATACTTGTAAAAATTTTTGGCCGACTTCTAATTTTATAACTTTTTTTGCCTGATCAGGATCTAAATTAGTACCATATTTTTTAACTAATTTGAGTATCCATTTTTTATGTTTATTCATTTTTTTAACTAAAAGTATCTTTTCTACTGATTTTTTATTACTTAAAACATCTTCTATTAATTTCAATTCTTTTTTTAATCTACCGGGAAGTATTGCCCTGCCCATTACTTCGATTAAACCAATGTTTTCTTTTTTTATATGATGTAGATTTTTATGTGGATGAAAGATTCCGGTCGGATATTCATCGTTTTTACGATTGTTTCTCAATACTAAATCTGTTTGATAGTATTCATCTTTTTTACGCACGATTGGTGTAATTGTATTATGGTTGAGAAGCTTACAATCTGTCATTGAATAAGCCTTAATATCTGCACTTAAATCAGTATACTTTCTCCATTTCTTTAAAATTAAAACAGCCAAATTAATTATGTTTTTTCTACTTTTACTTTGTAATCTTATAACTGACATCGGCCAGTGAATTCTTGAAATATTTACTTTTTTAAAATCAGAGTGCTCATAATATTCTTCTTTTCTAGCTGCTTCCATTGGAAAGTGATGTCTTCCCCCCTGAAAATGGTCATGGTTCAATATAGAGCCGCCTACAAGGGGTAGATCTGCATTAGAACCAATGAAGTAATGAGGAAATATATCTATAAAATCAAACAAGGCTTTAAAAGTATCTTTATTAATCTGCATCGGTCTGTGTTCTTTATTAAAAACAATAGAGTGCTCATTATAATATAGATAAGGAGAGTATTGAAAAAACCAAATTTCATCATTTAGTTTAAGTTTAATGATACGGTGATTTTGTCGGGCTGGATGATTTAAGTTCCCAGTGAAACCAATGTTTTCCAAACAAAGATAACATTTTGGATAACTAATTTTAGGTAATTTATTAGCCTTTTCAATTTCAACAGGATCTTTTTCTGGTTTTGAAAGATTAATAGTAATTTCGATTTCACCATAATTAGTCTGACTTATCCAATTTAGATTTTTTGCAATTCTTGTTTTTCTGATATAATTACTAGCTATTGAAAGGTTATAATATTGATCAGTTGCTTTTTTTATGTTTTTTTGATTAACTGTTTTCCAAAAAGCATTATTTACTTCTGATTGTCTGGGCATTAATTTGCCCATTACTCTTACATCAAATAAGTCTCTTTCAGTTACGGTATCATTGATTAAATTATTATCAACTGCATAATCAAGGATTTCTTTTAATAATATTTCAATATTTTCAACTTGTGTTTTATTATTATTTTTTTTTGGTACTTCAGTAATATTCAGTAAATCTCTAATTTCATTTCTAGCAACTATTCGATCATAACCTTTTATTAAACCTTTATTTTCTGCATAATCAAGTAATTTTTCTACAGTTAAACTGATAGGCATAGAAGTCATTTTATCTCCTCCTTCTTTAAATCATTGAGGAAAAATTAATTATAAATTACTTAAGAAATTTCCTATAATAATTTTTAAAATTTTTTTTAATGTATTAAGATGACCCATATATTTAAATAATTTATGAGAGTTAGTTGGTTAATATTTCATCATAAAATGTCATCGTTATAGGAAAAACCATATATATAATATGATTATTAAGTATCATCAATTCAAAACTAATAATTGTAAAAGTTGAGAATGTTTTATTTTGAAACGTTCTTTAAATAGATAATTATAAATATAAAGTACAGTAACTTTGATTAAACAATTTAAATTAAGTCTCCACCTAAAGTTAAAAGAATGTTACCATATATTCTTTCTCCAGGTTCAAGTTCTATAAAACCTGTATCTTTAATACCTTTTTCTGCAAGATTAAAACCATCATTCGCATTTGTCACTGGCTCTACAGCAAAAAAATCTATTTTTTCTTTAGGTCGATAAATAACAAGATGTTTAAAAATAGGATCAACTTGAAAAGTTAACTTTAAGTTTGAGTCTAACCAATGAAAAGTTATATCACTATCAGGATTTATTATAAAACATCTATCTAAAAATTCTGTAGAAAATATTCCTGACTTTAATTTCTTGTATTTATTATTTAAGGGTTTCCAGCCACTGTTTGGGATCTGCCCCTCACCCGGATAATAACCAATTAACGGCAGGTCAGCCCTAATTTTTTCTGAATTGGAACTTATATATCGGTTCAAATATGGATGAATCCCCATTCCGACTGGCATTTTCTCTGTTCCAGTATTTTTGACATATAAACATATTTTAAGACCTTTATTTAATAACTGGTAACTTACACCAGTTAGAAAAGGGAAAGGCCAACTTATAGATTTTGAATTACTACTGTCAAAATTCATTTTAATACTAGTTTCATCTTTTTTTATTACTTTAAAATTTTTATCAAAAACTTCTCCGTGAATTGCATTTTTGTTATCTTCATTTTTTTCTAAAAAATATTTTTGCTTATTATAATTTAATACCCCAGATTTAATTCTATTTGAATAAGGTATTAAATTAAAAGAACTTAAAGAAAAGTATTTCTTTTTTTTAAGAATTTCTTGAGTGGAAGGGAAAAAAATATCGTAATCTTGCATTTTTGTTCTTATTTTAAAAGAATATATAGAAGCACCTAATTCTGGAAGGACTTCTAAACTGATATTTTTATTTTTTAATTTAATAATTTTTTCCATTCACTTTCCATCCTTTCTCTAATAATAATCCAAATAAATAAAAAAAACATCAAATAATTATAAAAGTAAAATTATTTTTGCATTGTGTTGTTACATAAAGATCAAATGCTTAAAAACAATTAAAAATATCAAATGAAAAGCTGAGGAATTTTTGATTGCTTTTTTATTATTATCCCATTTTATCAACTTCTATAATATTTTATTTTTCCCTTTTTAGATTACAAGATAAAATATATAAATATCTATGTTTTTATTAATTTGTATTTTCCTGTAACTGGGTCATTTTTTATTTCATTTACAAATTTAATATCTAACTTTACATTAGTCATATCTTTTTTATTTAGAATAGTTGCTATTTTATCTTTTATATCATTTTTTATTTCTTTTTTATCTGCATTTTTTTGTTTTACAACTTTTATCTTTATTCTTTCATCTGTTAGTTTTATCAACTGATATTTTTTTACTCCTTTAAGATGTATTTCAACGATCACTATTGGATGAATAAAATCAAACTTATTTTGATTATTTTTAAGCCATAGTAAATCTTCACTTCTTCCTGATATATTATTTATATGTTTAAATTGATATTTATGATTTTCTTTATTACTTTCTGAAATTAGATCATTAATTTCATATCTTATTAGAGGTTCAGTATAGTTATATAGGTTAGTAAGCAATATTTTTTTATCCTTTATTTCTATTATCACTAAATCATCGAAAATGTATATATCGTTATTTCCAATACCTACCCCCATCAGGATAGATTCGGAAGTTCCATAATAATTATATGGTGTTAGATTCCAAAGATTTTTTATCCGATTTATTATACTTGTTAATAAAGGCTCTCCGCCACAAATAATATGTTCGGGACTAATATCTAACTGATCATTTTCTTGATAGTCTAATAATATATTCAGTGCTGAAGGATAGCCGCTTATGATATCAGGCTGAAATTTATTCAATTTATTTATATAGCTCTTTAGCGGATAGTTAATATCAATTATTAAAATATCTTTATAGAATAATCCCTCGAATTTATCTATTGGACTCAAAAAATAACTAACCCCCGCATAATGACCATCTACTGCCCCAATAAATGCATATTTTTTATTTTTCAAACTAAAACCTTCAAATAGACGGCTGGAACCAACTGCTTTTAAAAGATCCCAATTATTTTTAGTATAGATATAATAACCTATTTCTCCGGTTGTTCATGAACTGTGAACTACAAAATATTTATTTTTATATTTTTCTTTGGGATTGGGCTTTTGTTCAATAAATCTAACAATATTCTTTTTTTTAATATGATTAGTCGTCAAAACATCATTAAAATTTTCCATTATCATTGTTTTGTTAACTGTTGGTAGACGTTCTAACTTGATATTATCTAAATCCCCATAATCTAGCCCTCTATCTTTATATAGTTCTTTATAAAAAGCACTGTTCTTAAAAGTATATTTTAAAAGTTTTTTTAATTTTTCATTTTGCAATTTATTTATTTTTTCTTTACTATATTTAAGATGTCTATCATATATTAACTTCTTAAATAAAATATTTATTATACCCATAAAAACATCCCCTGTAAAAAATATTTAAAACCTGACACAAGAGAATTGGTGATGGATATTTTTATATCTGAATTCAGATTATGATTATTTTAATAGTTAATCGTTATTTAATAATTTTTTATACGTAAACTTGGATCCCCAAAGAGAATAAATTTGTTAATATGGTGTGATTGAAACACAATTTTGTAAAACTCATAATCATTTTAGAACTCACTGTTTGCCTCCAGATATTTTTCAACAAACTCCTGAATTGCAAAGGTCCACATATCTCCAAGATACTCGACATTATCATGATTCTATACAGCAATAAAAAGCTTAACTAATGGATGACCAGCTTGATTAGTTCCCATATGAGAACCCAAAAAACCTACTCCTCCTGTTTCAGGTGTAAGAAGCAAAACTTCAGCCATAGATTCTACATCTATAGTTGCAGGCTGTATAGGTGCTGGTTCCGGTCTTGGATCTTGCCATCCTTCATGTCCACAATCAGGTCAGCAAGGTGGATAGTTTCCATATCTATTCATATAAACATCCCACTCCTGAACAAATTTGGCTGTGTCACATGCACTTATAATAAAAATAGGATACTTTCCTTTATTTTGAAGCTGAGACACGGTTGAATCATCAAGAACACCTAACGATAATCGGGAGCCATGTCCAAAAAAATAGCAAGACCTACACCCTGATTAAGATCATCTATAATTAATTGTTTTCACTCACGAATGAATTGATTTTATTGATCTTTAGACCAGCTTGAAAATTCTTCCGGTTTATAACGTTTTTTAAACCAAGGTGGTTCGAACTGTGATTTAAAAAGCAGCACATTTGCAATAAAATCTAACTTAAGGTCATCATTAAATGAATCTTCAAAAGAATTCCAGAACAAAACGTAATCCAACCAGGTTGTCCATGGTTCAATCTCTTCAGTTTCATATTTGATAACCTTTGAAACATAATTTTTAAACTTCCTGTGTATTGGAAGCCGGAATTCGTCTCACTGCAACATCAGGTTTGAGATTGCAATTATCAATATTAATCTGAGCGAAATCTTCTGCCAGACCACCTTCTTCTAAAGGAGACCACCACTCTCTAATAATGTTATTGTTATTACCATTCCAGTTATCAACTGATTCCCATTAATGCTATATAATTCCCTTAATAACTCATATTTTTATCCTTTTAATAAGTTTTTGATGTTAAATCAATCAAATTATTAATTTCTAGTTCCTACTTTTTTAAATATCGCGAATAAATCCTTATTTATATATATTCTCTCTCTCCCAATCTTTTCAGATAATAAAAAGCCTTCTTTTTCGAGAGTTGATAGGTAATTAGAAGCTGTCTTTCTTGAAACACCGAGTCCATCCTTAATATGTGAAATCTTAGTATAAAATTCAAAAAATATTAAATCTACTAATTCTTTTGAATATATTTTGGGGAGTTTTTCTTTTATTTTTACAGCAGTCGTTTCCATTAAATCATTTATTTCTTTTATTAGTATCAATGTTTCATTAGCTGTTTTTTCAATTCCCTGCAGTATAAACAAAATCCAGTCTTCCCAATTTTGATTATTTCTTACTTCTTGAAATAATTTATAATAAATTGTTTTATTACGAATAATATATTTACTTAAATACAAAATAGGACTATCTAAAAGGTCCTTTAATACTAAATACAAAACATTAAGTATTCTTCCTGTTCGTCCATTTCCATCGTAAAAAGGATGGATGGATTCAAACTGATAATGGATTACAGCTAAATTTACAAGAGGATCTACATTATCATAATCCTCATTTATATATAGTTCTAGATTAGATAATAGAGACAATATTTCCTTTTTATCACCGGGTGGATTATAAATTGTTTCCCCGGTAATTTCGTTTTTTAATACCGTTCCCGGCAAGTTTCTTATTCCTGCTCGATTTGACTCAATTAAGCCTTGAATTTCAATAATTATATTAGTCGACAAAAATTTTTTCTCTTTAATTAATTCATATCCATGCCAGAGAGCTGTCCTATAATTAACAACTTCTTTTGCTGCAGGACTTTTATAGCTTTCACTACTCATTACTTTAAAAAGTTCATCATATGTTGTAATAATATTTTCTATTTCAGAACTATCTTTTGCTTCATTAATTATTACTGCATTAATTATAATATATTTATTGGGTATCATATCAGCAAACCCTTTTAGTTCAGCTAAAGATTTATGAGACATTGTTAGTTGTTTTAATACTCTTCTTGTTTCAAGATTTACCTCCGAAGGTAAAACTTTTAAATCATTATTCATAATTACGCATCTCCTATTTCTCATTTACTTATATTATATAAGTAATCTCTTCTTATTACAATGAGACATGGGCAGTTTCTTTATTTTTTTACTCATGTTTTTAATATATGCGTAAATATTTCTTATATATCAATTAAAAAAACAGGGATACCCGTATGTATTTATTTATCTTAAGCTTCAAAATCTATGCTGATTATTTCTTTATAAAATCAACGTCAATAACATTTTTTATACTTCTTACCATTACCACAGATGCAGGGATATGCTACCTATATCATTTTCGCAATAAAAAATTTAGGATCTTCTTTATTTCAGTGGGTGAAAAATTAAATAAAAAAGAAGGACATAAGCTTAAAGACCTCTAATATTTCTTTATCAAGAAAAAATATTAAGAGGAGGTCTTCACTTATGTCCAATTTTAGTATATCATCTTTATTCCCCTTTCGTCGAGTA